>CAINGG010000267.1 GCA_903848435.1 uncultured Actinomycetes bacterium
TGCTTGAGCCCCAGCGCGCGAATGTCGGCAAGGTTGCCCGGCGACGCATCGATCGTGTAGGAACGCGTGAGATAGCGACCGAAGCGGTCCCAGGCAGCTGTCGACCGAGGCTCGTTCGTCGCCAGCATCTCCTGGAGACAACCCCGCGCATCCGAGCGAACGTCTTCGGGCGTGCGGCCAGTCTCGGCCGACAGCGATTCCACGCGTGCCGCGAACTCCGGTGACGACGTGATCGTCTCAAGGCTGACCGGCATGGCGCTTCCCCTCCAAGGCACCTCAGCCTAGGACGTGACCTCCCGGCCGGATGCCGGGACTACTTCACGGAGCTGATGCCGGGTACGCCGTCGTTGATCACGACGGTCTTGTCAGCACGCACCTTGCCCCGCTTGTCCTTCGAGGGGTAGAAGGTGTTGGCCACTCGGAATTGCGCCTCTACGGAGGAGGAGGTCACCTTCTGCAGGACCGCGCCGTTCTGAAGCAGCTCGCTGTATTTGGCCCAGGGTGTCGCCGCCACGGTGGGCGGCCCTGCCATTGACACCAAGCCAGCTCCACCGAAGAAGGTCGGCGAGGAAATGGCACCGGCCACGATCTCCGCGGCGATCGGATTCACAGGCCATGCCTTGGTGGCCTCGGCCTGCGCATCCATCGTGGCGAAGTCGCGAGGATCAGGCCACTCCGCGAGCACATCCAGACCGAGGTTGCAGTGGAAGTCACCCGTAAGAATGATCGGATTCGGCACCTTCGAGTCAGTGATGGCCTTGACAAGCCTGTCGCGCGGGGCCCAGTAGCCATCCCACGCGTCGTAGTTGTACAGACCCTTGGGAAGCATCTTCGGAAGGCCCGCACCAGCGTTGACATCGGTGACCATCACCTGCTGCGCAATGAAATTCCACCTCGCAGTGGAGGCGGTCAACTCCGCTGCAAGCCAGGACTCCTGCTCGGCCCCCAACATGGTGGCACTCTCAGTGAACATGCCCTCGACCCAGTCGCCGAAATCCTGGGGCGTGTCATCACCCGGCTGGTCGGAGCGGTACTGACGAGTGTCGAGCAGGTAGAAGGTGGCGAGGCTGCCCCACTGGACCGTGCGATAGATGCGCATGCTCTTGGGCATGACGCCGGGCCCGTCAGGTAGGCCGGGAAGACGAATGGCGTGGTTCTCGTAGAAGGCCTGGAAGCCGGCGGCCCTGCGCTGCTCGAAGGCGATCCTCGCCGCTTCGCCGTCGCCGCCGTCCTTGCCCCCGGTGAAGTTGTTGTCCACCTCGTGGTCGTCCCAGACAGCGGAGTAAGGCGCGAACGCATGGAGTGCCTGGAGATCAGGATCGGATCGATAGAGGCCGTACTGCCGACGGTACTCACCGATAGTGAAGGTCTCGGTCTTCCATGGGATGGTGCGGGCTGCCTTCCCATCACGCAGGTATCCGTCGTTTCCGTACTCATAGATGTAGTCACCAAGAGCGACCCAGTAGTCGACACCCTGGTCGGCAAGGTCCCTGTAGAGCTGATAGAAGCCGGACTGCCAGTTGGCGCAGGATGTCTGGCCGAAGATGAAGGTGTCGACCGACTGGCTCGGATCCGGAGCGGTGCGCGTGCGCGCGGTCTCGGTGATGAACTTGCCGGACTTGAAACGGTAGTAGTACTCGGTATCCGGCGTCAGGCCCTGGACGTCGAGGTGCACGCTGTGGCCGTACTCCGCGGGCGCCTCGACCGTGCCCTTCTGGACGTTCTTGGTGAACTTCGCATCGGTCGCGATCTCGTAGGCGACCTGCTGCGTGCCCTTCTTGCCCATGCCGCCGTCGAGCTCGAGGGGCTTGGGTGCCAGGCGGGTCCACAGGATGACGCTCGTCGAGGTGGGATCACCCGAGGCCACCCCCATACCGAAGGGATCGGCCGGCTTAGCCGGCTTCTTCTTGCGGGCGTCGTCAGCCGCCGCGATGCCGGCCGGGATCACGGCCGCCCCCGTGGCCGCAGCGCCCAGGACAAGGAAGGACCGGCGGTCGAGGCCGCCCGATGAGTTCTCTTCAGTCATGGCGGCAGACTAGGCAATACGGACACCCCATGCCCGACCAATGGGCCAATGAGCAGGAGGAATCGCGTGGAATCCCTCCTGCCCACGACGAAACACCGCCGGGGACGTCGCACCGCACGGCAGCAGGCAGCCCTGGACGCCCCGTCGCCCTACCTATTGGCCTCGTCGGAAGCCAGCCTTGCGCCCGTCTTCGACAGTGGCGATCCAGTGATCCTCGACGTGGGCTTCGGAACGGGCGAGGCAGTGGTGGCCTACGCCGCCGCTGATCCGACTACGCGGATCCTGGCGGTCGACATGCACA
>CAINGG010000268.1 GCA_903848435.1 uncultured Actinomycetes bacterium
CTCTCGCGAGCCGCCGACCTGGTCAGCGACGGCCTCACCGGACTTCGCGGCGCGACTGCCCCACGCCTGCACCTGGAGTTGCTGGCCGCGCGACTGCTCCTGCCCGGTGCCGACGACTCCCAGGCAGGCCTGGCGGTGCGCTTGGATCGCCTCGAGCGCGGTGGGGTCACCGCCGCCGCGCCGGCCGTCGTTGCCGCGCCGACACCCACGCCGCCCGCGGAGCCCAAGCCGAGGGCCGCGCGGCGCCCGGAGCCGGTCGCCGCAGACGTCGCACCGCCAGCCGCGTCCGCTCCACCGCCCCCGCGCCTGTCGGATGTCACATCCGCGCCGCGCGCCGAGGCCGGCGAGGCGCCCCAGCCAGCTGTCGCCGCGTCGGCGTCGTCCGAGGTGTCCCTGGCGGACATCACCACCATGTGGCCCGCGATCCTGGAGGGCCTGAAGTCGATGCGCAAGGTCGCCTGGATGGTGCTCAACGACTCCAGGCCCCTCTCCATGGACGACGGCGTACTCGCCGTGGGCATCCCTGACGACAAGCGCGTGAAGAACTGCCACAGCAGTGGCCACGGGGAGTTGCTGCGCCAGGTGATCATCGATGTCATGCACGTCGACCTCCAGGTCGATGTTGTCCTGTCGACGGGCGGTGCGCCCGCGGCCGCGGCGGTCGATGTGCCGAGCCTCGATGACGAACGTGCCGAGGAGGTCACCGGCGAGATCCTCGCGCTGCGCGAGCTCGGTGCCACGGTCATCGGCGAGATCGAGCAGGGCTAGCCGTGTACGACGGCGCCGTCGCGGACCTCATCGACGAGCTCGGGCGGCTCCCGGGCATCGGACCCAAGAGCGCCCAGCGCATCGCCTTCTATCTGCTCCAGTCCGACCCGGTCGACGTACGCCGCCTGGCCGACGTACTCATCACGGTGAAGGAGCGCGTGCGCTTCTGTGTCGTCTGCGGCCATGTCACCGAGGAGGAGACCTGCCGCATCTGCCGCGATCCGCGGCGCGATCCCACGGCGCTGTGCGTGGTCGAGGAGTCCAAGGACGTCATTGCCATCGAGAAGACGGGCGAATACCGCGGGCGCTACCACGTGCTCGGCGGTGCGATCAGCCCCATCGACGGCATCGGCCCCGATGACCTGCGCATCCGCGAACTCCTCGCGCGACTGGCCGACGGCGAGGTCGTCGAGATCATCATCGCCACCGACCCCAACCTCGAGGGCGAGGCGACCGCCACCTACCTCGCGCGATTGCTCACTCCCATGGGCCTGACGGTGACGCGCCTGGCGAGCGGCCTTCCCGTCGGCGGTGACCTGGAGTACGCCGACGAGGTGACCCTCGGCCGTGCGTTCGCCGGGCGCCGTCGCCTCGACGGCTAGCGGCCAGGGGCAGGCTCGCACAACCTTGGCTAGACTGGCCTCTCCGCCGTCAGGTGACCGCCCCGCTCGGGGGTGGCCGGTGCGTATGCCCAGGAGCCAGTGTGGGCCTCGTCGTGCAGAAGTACGGAGGCTCGAGCGTCGCTGACGCTGCGAGCATCCAGCGTGTCGCGCGCCGCATCGTCGCCACGCACAGGGCCGGACACGGCGTCGCCGTCGTGGTCTCGGCGATGGGCGACACCACCGACGAGTTGCTGGATCTGGCCGAGCAGGTCTCGCCCAACCCACCCGGACGCGAGCTCGACATGCTGCTGACCTCAGGTGAGCGGATCTCCATGGCCCTGGTCGCCATGGCCATCAACGACCTCGGCGAGGAGGCGCGCTCCTACACCGGCTCGCAGGCGGGCCTGATCACCGACTCCGCCCACGGGGCAGCACGCATCATCGATGTCACGCCCGGTCGTATTCGCGAGGCTCTCGACGCGGGTGCGATCCCGATCGTCGCCGGCTTCCAGGGCGTAGCGCAGGACACCAAGGACATCACCACGCTGGGCCGCGGTGGCTCTGACACCACGGCCGTGGCACTGGCGGCGGCGCTCGGTGCCGACGTCTGCGAGATCTACACCGACGTCGACGGCGTGTTCAGCGCCGATCCGCGCGTCGTGCCCAAGGCCCGCCAGCTGAAGGTCGTCACCTACGAGGAGATGCTCGAGCTGGCGGCCGCGGGTGCCAAGGTGCTCCACCTGCGCTGCGTCGAATACGCGCGGCGCTTCGACCTGCCCATCCACGTGCGCTCGTCGTTCTCCGATCGCGAGGGCACCTACGTCCTGTCCGAGGCCGCGATCGCGGCCCGCATCGCCGCCGGCGAGGGAGACATCATGGAACAGCCGATCATCTCCGGCACCGCTGCCGACCTCAACGACGCCAAGGTCACCGTGGTGGGAGTGCCCGACCGTCCGGGCGAGGCGGCGGCCATCTTCGGCGCACTCGCCGACGCCGGCATCA
>CAINGG010000269.1 GCA_903848435.1 uncultured Actinomycetes bacterium
CCCCGTACGTGCACGCCGATGCTGGCCAGTCGCCGCAGGCGCAACGCATCCTCAGCAAGGAGGTCCTGGAATCCACGGCCGCGCGGATTGAAGGCGACGCTCTCGGCCAGCGCGACGAGTGATTGCCGTGCGGTGTCGGCATCGCCACGCAGCGATCGGCTGTCCTGGATGAACTCATGCAGTACGTCGGGACCGAGCGGCTCGCTCTGCTCGCGGATCTCACGCGCTATGGCCTCGAGGAGCTCCAGGATGTGATCGCGATACGACTGCAGGCTCGCCTCGAACTTCTCCGGCTTGGGCTTGGGGGGCGGGAGATAGATGGCCAGGATGCCCACGGCTCCGCCGATGACGACATCGAGCACGCGCCAGGCCGCCTGCTCCCAGGTGACGGCACCAAGCGCGAAGACAAAGAGGACCGACGTAGGAATCTGGAACTGGCCGCCGAGTGACAGGGGCAGGCGGCTCGCCAGCACGAGTGCCACGACCATGGCGACTAAGACCGACCACCACGTCACGCCCACCCACGTGACCCACAGTGTCGCCAGGAAGACGCCGATCGCACTGCTGACGATGCGTTGGATCGATAGGCCCCACGTGCTCCAGGGCGACGTCGCGACAACCATCAGGGTCGTCAGCGGCGCGAAGATGCCAAACGAGGACGGCGAGATCCAATATCCGATGGCCCACGACGCTGTGACGGCAACCGATAGGCGCAGGACCTGCCAGGGCGTGCGGAAAGGCTCCGGTCGCTGCTGCAGCACCTCGGCGATGCGCAGATCCGGCAGGATTTCCCGTCCATCATCAGGGACGCGGTGTCCGCTAGCCACGGCAGAACACTAGGCCCGTCGCTAGGGTCGCCGTGTGGCGCTGCGCATCCATGACCCGGGCCACACCGCCCTGCGCCGCGGTATCCGTGCCGCCATCGGGGTCCCTCTCGCCGTCGGCCTCTCCCTCTGGCTGATTCCCAACACCCCCGGCGGGCTCATTGCCGCCTTCGGATCCCTCGGCCTCATAGCCACCTGCGACTTCGGCGGCTCGACCAGGCGCCGACTGTCATCGCTGCTCGGCGCCGCAGCAGTGGGCACCGTTCTCATCATCATCGGCGCGCTCGCAGGCCTCACCTTGGTCAGCGCCGTGATCGTCACCTTCATCGTCGCCACCACGTTGGCCTTCGTCGCCGTCCTCCATGGAGCGATCGCCAGCGGTGCACCGGCAATGACGATCATCTACGTCGCATCCGCGACCCTCGGGGTCTCCCTGGAGAAGTCCTGGACCCTGCTCGCCGGCTGGGCCATCGCGATCGCTGTCGCGATTCCAATCTCACTCTTCGTGCTTCCTCGCCGAAACACAGGCGTCGTACGCGAAGCTTGCGCACGTGCGCTGATGGCTGCGGCCGATGCCGCCCAAGCGCGGGCCGACGGTGGCGAGCCCGACCTCGGCGCACTGCAAAGTGCGCAGGCTGACCTGCAGAGGTCCTACCTGGGCAACCCCTTCCGTGCGTCCGGGTTCAATAGGCGAGATCGCGGGCTCATCGTCTTGGTCGGGCAAGTCCAGGCCCTTGTCGCGGCGTTCATTCGCTCCGGCACCTTCGTGATGCCCTTCAGCGACATGCCGCAATCACGCGAACTCGCCCATCAGGGTGCCGTCGCACTTCGCGACGCCGCCATGAGCCTGCGTGATCCGGGCGCACCCGCGCCCAGCGGCTTGGCGATCGCTGATGGGTGGCAACGGCACTGGGGAAGCGCACTCGACGTACTCACGGACAGTGGCGCAGCCAGCGCCGATGAGAGAGTCGACACGGTTTACATGATGTTCCCTGACCGGGCGACGGCAATATCGGCCGTGCGCATCGTGATCTTGACTCGGCGCGTGCTCGGTGCCCCTCCGGAGTCGTATCCGCAAGGTCCTGGACTCCACTCGATCCCCGAGCCTCCGACGTCGCGAGGCATTCAGGAGTTGCGCGCCGAGGCTTCGCTGCGCTCACCCTGGGCCCGCCTGGCCTTGCGCACCGGCGTCGGTCTCGCACTCGCCGTGCTTGTCGTCTACATCCTCGGACTCTCGCATGGCTTCTGGGTGGTGCTGGGTGTCACGGCGATCCTGCGCTTCGATGGCCTCACCACACTCAAGATGGCCGGGTGGGCTGTCCTCGGCACCTTCATCGGGGCAGGGGCCGGCTACCTCATCCTCGTGTTGGACATGCAGCGCCCGGCGTGGCTGTGGATCGGACTCATCATGGCGACCTTCGTGGCCGTCTGGGCCCAAGGTGCGCTCAATTTCGCCATCGGCCAAGCGGCGTTCTCGATGTTCGTCATCATCGGCTTCAGTGTCCTGACCTGGCCGCCGGATCTCGTGACCGCGGCGCAGCGTTTCCAGGACATCACCATTGGCGCCATCGTCAGCATCGTGATCGCACTTCTCCTGTGGCCGCGCGGAGTCTTGAACGGGATGATCGGCAACGTCGCGGCCGCTATTCGAGCCACTAACCGCTTGCTCGGACAGGCGGTAGGAGCGATGGAGTACGGCGTCGATCGCCTCGACAACGCCGTCATGTCCGAGACCACGCACGCCATCCTGCGATCGCAGGAGGTCGTTGACCTCTCCCTCACGTCGACAAACAAGGGCGGCGCCAGGTTCGCCTACGACTGGCAGGGGGTCATCGATGAGTTACGCACCCCCATCACCGCCGGACATCTGCTAGCCGACTGGGCCGGTGACGGGGCACCGCTCGTGTCGGTGAGTCCTCGATTGGGCGCGTGCCTCAACATCGATCTTCGCGCGGTGACCTCCGCTTGGGAGGACGTCGCCGACGAGGTGGATGGCCAGCCCACCCGGCCGCAGCCCCCCGACGAGCTGACCCTGGATGCCATCACCGAGGTCGTGGCTACGGTCAATCTCTCCGATCGTGCCGTCGCTGATCGAGTGCTGGCGACAATCTGGATACACGCCTGGCTGGTCATGTCACTGCACGCAGCGCAGGCAACCGTCGTACCCGCAAGGCACCCCAGCGGCTAGGCATGCTGCTCGCCATCTACCTGTTCACGGTGCTGACTCCGATGGGCCAGCGCCTTACCAACGCGACGGTATTGCTCATCGAGGTGAGTCCTGAGCAGGAAGCGCGACTCAGTCAGCTGCTGCTGTATCTGACGCCCGGTGTCGTGCTGGTCATGGCGGCCGTCATCGGGTGCATCGGCTGGCGACGCGGACGCCTGCGCATGGGCATCTCCCTCGGCGCGGGCTTGGTGGTGGGACTGGCCTGCGCGGAAATCCTCAAGGCTGTCCTCCCGCGCCCCGACCTGGCGACATTGACCAACGCGATCGTGGGCGAGGGTGACTCACTCCCCAGCGGTACGGCTGTCATCTGCACGTCCTTCGTCATCGGACTCACGCTGATCAGCGCACCGAGCTGGCGACCATTCATCGCATGGGTGGGCGGGGCAATAGCAGTTGTGATCATGCTGGCGGCTTTCCTCGCCGACTGGCACCGCATCCCTGACCTGCTTGCCGGCGCCGCCCTCTCGGTGGGTGTCATGGTCACTGCATGGTGGGTCGGCGGCGGTGGCATACTCGACTCCCGCGGAGGGCGACCTCCCGCGCGGGTGTAGTTCAATGGCAGAACATCAGCTTCCCAAGCTGACAGTGCGGGTTCGATTCCCGTCACCCGCTCACGTGCAAAGGGCCTGGGGTTTCCCCGGGCCCTTTGCGCGTGTCAGGGAGAATCGTCGGGAATCGGGAGGAGCAAAGCGACGGATCCCGTCACCCGCTCGCACAGCGAGCGCTCCCGGGAATCGGGAGGAGCGAAGCGACGGATCCCGTCACCCGCTCACCAGTGACTGCAAGGTCATGGCGTTGGCGACGCCCGCGGGTCCGGCGGTGTTGTCGAAGACCACGTACGACGGTCCGGCTTCCTCGGCCAGCCAGGCTGCCAGCGTCGACAGGTCGGCGTCGGAGTAGGAACTGCGGTAACGGCGCGGCGTACCGTGCAAACGCACGTAGCCGCCCGTAGCCGTATGCGGCGTAGCAGGGCCGGGGATCTCGGTGAGCACACGCGTCACCCCGTGATCGCCCAGCAGACCCATGGCTTCGTCGTTATCCCAGCCAG
>CAINGG010000270.1 GCA_903848435.1 uncultured Actinomycetes bacterium
AGTGATTGAGTGCCTTTACGATCTTGCGCGCCTTCGCCTCCGGCACGTCGACGAGGGTGAAGAACTCCTGCACCTTGACCGGGCCGACATCCTTGCCCTTGACGCCCGCCTCTCCGGTGATGGCGCCGACTATGTCGCCGGGCGTCACGCCGGCCTTGCGCCCAACGGAGATCCACAGTCGCGTCTTGCCGGCCGCGGGTCCGGCACCCTTCGGCCCGTCACCTCGCTTGCCGCCCTTGCTGTCCTTGGTGGGCTTCGCGCCGCTATCGAGCGCGGCGGAGAGCTCGCGGTCGTCATCGTCGATGTCGCCGCCAGTACTCGCGTGCACGAGTGCGAAAGCAGCAAGCAGCGCTGTCTCGGGATCCCTGTCGTCGAGTAGTTCGCTCACGACCTCCTGGAAGGCCTCGAGTCGCGCCTGCTGCTCCGGGTCATCGAGCAACTCCTCGATCGCCTCACGCGTGCGCTCCAATCGGAGGGTGCGCACGTCGGCGATGCTCGGCACCTTCTCGATCGGGATCGTCGACCCGGTGAGCTTCTCGATCGCCGACAGCATGCGGCGTTCTCGCGGCTCGACGAGGCTCAGTGCGACTCCCTCGCGACCGGCGCGACCCACGCGCCCGATGCGGTGGACGTAGATCTCCGGCGAGGACGGCAGGTCGTAGTTGACGACGTGGGAGAGGTGGTCGACGTCAAGCCCGCGGGCAGCGACGTCGGTGGCGACCAGCAGATCGGTCGCGCGCGAGCGCAGTCTCCCCATGACGCGATCGCGCTGGTCCTGAGTGAGGCCACCGTGCAGCGCCTCGGCCTGATAGCCACGTGCCGCGAGTGCCTGGGCGAGGTCGTCGACCTCTCCGCGGGTGCGGCAGAAGATGATGGCCGCCGTCGGATCCTCGGCGTCGAGGATGCGCATGACGGCCGCGGGCTTGTCGAATCGCTTCACGACGTACGCCGCCTGGCGCACGCGCGGCACGTCACTGGCCCGCTCCGCCGGAGCGGCGATCGCGACGCGCTCGGGATGGCGCAGGTGCTTGCTCGCGAGCTTGTCGATGCGCTTCGGCATGGTCGCGGAGAAGAGAACGGTCTGTCTCGAGTTGGGCGTCATCGCCAGGATGGTCTCGATGTCTTCGATGAAGCCCATCTCGAGCATCTCGTCGGCCTCGTCGAGGACGACCGTGCGAACGTTTCCCAGCTTCAGGGAGCCGCGGTTGCACAGGTCGAGTGCTCGACCGGGCGTGGCGATGACGACATCGACGCCGCGACGCAGCGCCTCGATCTGCTGGCGCGCGGGCGCACCGCCGTAGATGGCCACGAGTCGCACGCCGATTCCGCGGCCGTAGCTGTTGAACGCTTGAGACACCTGCAGCGCGAGCTCGCGTGTGGGCACCAGCACCAGCGCACTGGGCTCCTTGGCTCGCTCGCCCGGCTCGAGTCGCTCGAGGATCGGCAGCGCGAACGCCGCGGTCTTGCCCGTGCCGGTCGCGGCCTGGCCGAGCATGTCGTTGCCGGCGATGAGCAGCGGGATCGCCGCCGCCTGAATGGGTGTGGGCTCCTCGTAGCCGAGAGAGGTGAGAGTAGAGAGGAGATCTCCCCTCAGTCCCAGCGAGGCAAAGTCGAGACTGGGGGTATCCATGGAGCGGACGCTACCTCAGCGGGCGACCGTCGCTGCCAGCAGTGCTGATCGAATCTGGTCACCCACGGGATCGCCATTGAGCACTAATGCCTTCGCTTGGTCGAGTGTCTAGGCCCGAAGACGACTGCAATGGGCCAGCGTTGTGAAATCGCGATCAGCGTGGAGAACCTGTACGTCGTGCGCTATCGCTACGGAGGCAATCAGGCAGTCCATGAGTCGGCGTACCGGTGTGCCAGACGAGCGTGCGCGCCGATAGAGGCGCGCAGCATCTTCGTAGGTGGCGGGCGTCACGGGCAGGACGATCGCGCGCGATAGAAGTGAGCGCAAGCTAGCCAACTCGTCGTCGTCACGAGCCCCTGCAAGGACCTCCATACGTATGGGGTCACAGGTCGCTATCTCTCCCCGCAGGGACTCTTGGACCGTGCGGTCAGCGGGGCTCCCCGTGGCGCGAAGGAATTCGACCCAGGCCGACGTGTCGATGAGAATCAAGGGACGCGGGTCTCCCGCATGGCGTCGAGGTCACCGCCCCATCCGGTGCCCCGCATCGCCAAGGCCTTCTCGAGCGACATCGGTTCGGCGGCAAGGCTGCGCAACGCGAAATTGACCGCATCCCGTTTCGTGGAGAAGTGGTAGCGGCGCATGACTGCCTCCACGGCTTCGTCGTCGAGATCGATGTTTGTGCGCGTCATACACATACAATACACCTACATCACCCCTTCCATGTAGTCCTCGGGCACGACCTCCGGGAGTGCGACGCGCACCAGGCCTCCGCTGTGGAGCCGTGCCATGACGCCGATGGGCGAGAAGTCGAAAGCTATGGAGACCACCTTGAGGGCGAGGGCCCACCGCCGATCCACATCGGTGATGCCCACCCCTCCCCGCCGGTGGTGGACGATCCCCATGTCGCGGATGCGCCCACTCGTGCGTTCGACGGCCGCGCCGATCACCGTAAGGCAGTCACGGTCCGACGGGTCGCGCGGCGCATCGGGAATCGCAATCAGCATGGAGGGCTCGTCCCATCGGGTCAACGCCAGGGCCACACTGCCCTCCCGTCGATCGCAGCTTGAAATGTGATCAGCGATGAATAGCAGCGGATCGGCGTCAGCGAGCGCCTTCCAGGATGAGGAGTCCGGGTTGCCCCAGCGTCGATCAAATGCGATGTGATCATCGAAAGGAGTGCGTCTCATGAGCGCACGATGACGCCGCCAGCCTGTGGACAGCCACTTGCGATCCACAGGATAGATGTGACGTGATGGGGGGTTACTCCTATGTGCGCCGGGGGATGAAGTCGTTGTGCAGGACGCGGGGAGGAAAGGTCTCGTATCGACGGCCGAGTGGGCTGATCCATGTGGGATCGGGAGGCCCATGAGGATCACGCGGTAGGTCCGCCTCGGTGTCGATGCGCCAACCGCCGGGACCACGATGGCGGTTGTGCCGCGGGCAGGTCGGCGACATGTAGCGCGCCGCCGTCGTGCCGCCCTCGGAGTAGCCCGGCAGATGATCGGCGTCGCAGCGAGTGATCAAACCGGACGCGGGGGACTTGTCCCCTACGCGGTGGTCGCCTCGCTTGCTCGCGGAGCGGGCGCGGGCCTTCCCTCGGCGGTCATCCTC
>CAINGG010000271.1 GCA_903848435.1 uncultured Actinomycetes bacterium
CTATCGGGCCGTCGATGCAATGCAGAACACGTTGTACCTTCGAGCGTCAGCGAGTCCATCGGCAGGCGATGACCGGCTCGGCATATGCACGTATCGCTCTACATGCAGACTGGCATCGTGACTCGACGCCTCCTCTCCGCGAGTCCGGAGACCGTGGCCCCTCGGTTGCTGGGTGCCGTGCTGGAGTCAACGGTGCACGGTGAGCGCGTCAGCGTCCGCATCACCGAGGTCGAGGCTTACGGGGGAGCCGGTGAGGATCCAGGCTCCCATGCCTTTCGCGGCCAGACTCCGCGCAACGCGACGATGTTCGGGCCTCCGGGCCACGCTTACGTCTACTTCACCTACGGCATGCACTGGTGCGCCAACGTCGTGACCGGACCGGAGGGCTCGGCGTCGGCGGTGCTGCTTCGTGCCGGGGAGATCGTTGAAGGCATCGAGGTCGCCCGGGCGAGACGGCCGTCCGCACGATCCGATCGTGACCTCGCCCGCGGTCCGGCGAGGTTGACGACAGCCTTGGGCGTCACCGGTGAACACGACGGCGCCGATCTCCTTGGCGACGCCTCCCCGCTCCGATTGTTCCTGCCGAGTCGGCCCGATCCGGTGGTTGTCGTGGGTCCGCGAACCGGAGTCGCCGGGCCGGGAGCCTTGACGCCCTGGCGTTTCGCCACCGACCATCCGACCGTGAGCCCGTATCGTCCTGCATCGAGGAGGTCGCCGTGAATCCCGTCATCTCATCTGCCGTCCTGCTCGCCGTGGTGACAGCCCTCATCTCTGCCTGCGGCGGCTCGTCCGGCAGCAGCGCCGAGTCGTCGGCCGCGATGCCGGTGCGCTGCTACGAACTCGTCGAGGGCGACTCACGTGCTGTCATCAAGGTCGAGCCCGCCCCCAACGCTGTCGATGCGCAGGGCGGCCAGGTCACCATCTACTCGTTCCTGGGTGACACCGAGGAGTTCCCGCCCGAGACCACGGCCGGGCGTTTGGAGCCCAACGCCTTCGTCTACGGCGATGGCACGACGCTGACGCTCACCGCCGATTCGCTGACCTGGCCCCAGGACAGCATGCTCGAGGGTGCGGTGTTCACAGCGACCTCGTGTCCGTGATCGCGTGCCCGTGCGAGAGGATTCCCGATCATGAACGCCCTCATCGATGATCTGTCCTGGCGCGGACTCATTGCCCAGAGCACCGACCTCGATTCGCTGCGCTCGGAGATGGACGCAGGGCCGATCACCTTCTACATCGGCTTCGACCCGACGGCCCCGAGTCTGCACCTGGGCAACCTGCTGCAGATCCAGACGATGCGTCGCTTCCAGGCCCATGGCCATCGTCCGCTCGCTCTCGTGGGAGGTGCCACCGGCCTTATCGGTGATCCGAAGATGACGGGGGAGCGCACGTTGAATCCCGCGGATGTGGTCGAGGAATGGGGCGCCCGCCTGCGCCGCGAGCTCGAGCGCTTCTTCGACTTCGATGGGCCCGCGGCCGCTTGCATGGTCAACAACTACGACTGGACCCAGGGCATCGACGTCATCGAGTTCCTGCGTGACATCGGCAAGCACTTCAGCGTCAACCGCATGCTCGACCGAGAGGCCGTGGCAGCAAGGCTCGCAGGCGATGGCATCTCCTTTACCGAGTTCAGCTATCAGGTGCTCCAATCGTTCGACTACCTGCAGCTCCACCGTGCGCATGGCTGTCGCCTGCAGATGGGCGGTTCGGACCAGTGGGGCAACATCACCGCGGGCGTCGACCTCATCCGCCGCGTCGAGGGCGCGCATGTGCATGCGCTGACCACGCCTCTGGTCACCAAGGCCGATGGCACGAAGTTCGGCAAGACCGAGTCGGGCACGGTCTGGCTCGACGCGGCGATGACGAGCCCCTACTCCTTCTACCAGTTCTGGCTCAACGCCGATGACCGCGATGTGCCTGCCTATCTGCGCCTCTACAGCATGCGCCCGCGCGATGAGATCATCGCGCTCGACGAGGCCATGGCGGCCAATCCGGCGCAGCGCGCTGCCCAACGAGCGCTTGCCCAAGAACTCACGACCTTGGTGCACGGCGCTCATGCAACAGCGGCGGTCGAGGCCGCCTCCCAGGCGCTCTTCGGCCAGGGCGATCTCGCGGCCGTGCCCGGCGACGTCCTGGGTGCTGCGCTGCGCGAGGTGCCCCACGCGCAGCTCGACAGCTCGCAGATCGCCGACGGGTTCCTGCCGGACATCGTCGACCTCCTCACTCTCACCGGCCTGGCCTCTGGGCGTGGCGCCGCGCGCCGAACCATTGGTGAAGGTGGGGCGTATGTGAACAATGTGAGAGTCGAGGATGAGGGCTACCGGCCGGCCGTGGGGGACCTGCTGGACGGGCGCTTCCTGGTGCTCCGCCGAGGCCGGAAGACCATCGCGGGGGTCCTCGTCGAGGGGTGACGGAGGTCACCGTCCGGAGGCTGACCGTGATTTGACCTCGGGGCCCTGGATGCGTATAGTTGGCAGTCCTCGTGCGGGAGACCCGGACGCCAGGCCGCTCCTAGAGCAGTCGACCAGGCCGGACCCCCGAGGCGCTACGACTCCCCAGTCGAATCGACCGGTCGTCGCCGTCCTCAGACGGATTTGACCGGCGCGATGACGCGTGGGTAGCGTAACGGAGTTGCCCCGGAAACGGTCCGCACCGCGGACGCGTCCGATGCGCAACCGCTCCTTGAGAACTCAACAGCGTGCCACATATCGATGCCAAAAAACCCCGTTCACGGGGCACGGTGGCTATGCCCCCGTGTTTCAGTGACGGATTCCTTTGGTTGACAGAAGCATCACAGCTCTGTCCGCCATGATCACTCACGTTTGGGTGATAGCGCGCAAGCGCATCAACATTCCTTAACGGAGAGTTTGATCCTGGCTCAGGACGAACGCTGGCGGCGTGCTTAACACATGCAAGTCGAACGGTGAAGGTGGAGCTTGCTCCGCCGGATCAGTGGCGAACGGGTGAGTAACACGTGGGCAACCTGCCCCTCACTTCGGGATAACTCCGGGAAACCGGGGCTAATACCGAATACGACCTCCTTGGGCATCCTTGGAGGTGGAAAGTTTTTCGGTGAGGGATGGGCCCGCGGCCTATCAGCTTGTTGGTGAGGTAACGGCTCACCAAGGC
>CAINGG010000272.1 GCA_903848435.1 uncultured Actinomycetes bacterium
AGAAGATGCGGGTGACGAGATCGAGCGCCATCTGCGAACCGGTCGTCACGATGATGTCGTCGGGGTGCGCGGTGATGCCCACCTCAGCCATGACGTCGAGGATCTGGCCGCGCAGCGTGACGTCGCCCTGGCCTGACCCGTATTGCAGCGCCTGCGCACCGCGTTCGCGTACCAACCGTGCGGCGGTCTCGGCCAGTACGTCGAGGGGCAGCGCCTGCACATAGGGCATGCCGCCCGCGAGGGAGACGACCTCGGGCCGGGAGGCCACGGAGAAGAGAGCCCGGATCTCGGAGGCGGTCATGCCGCGAGCGCGCTGGGCGTAGGAATCCACCCATGGATCAAGACGGGATCCGCTCACGGTCACCTCCCTCATCGGCCGGTCCAAGGCGTCCCTGGTGGGGCCCCGGGGTCTCTATGCTGACGGATGCCGGTGGCAAAAGGCGAAATGGGGTGAGTGGCGCCATGAAAACAGTCGGATTGGCGGTGCTCGTCTTCACCGCGGGAGCTCTTGCTGGCTTCGTGGCCCGCCTGCTCTGGCCCGCCCGCCCCCGCTAGACCCCCCCATCCGCCGCGAGTGTGCAACTGTGCCGTGGACTCCCCCATGGAACTCCGGCACGCCTGCACACTCGGCGCGAAGAAGGGGGGAGGGGCTAGTCGCCGGGGGCGAAGAATCGCGCGGTCGCCACGGCGATGGCTTCGGCCAGCGCATCGCGGAACCGGGCATCGTGCAGTCGGGCCGCATCCCCCGGGTGCGACAGGTAGCCCAGCTCCACCCAGACAGCGGGCATACGGGTGAGTCGCAGCAGGTCCCAGGTGCGTGCATGGCTACGGCAGTCGGTGAGATCGGTGCGCCGGCAGATCTCCTCCTGAAGGATCTCTGCGGCCTCGCGCCCGCTCGTGGAGTGTCGACCGCCGTGCGGATCGCCGAAGTAGAAGGTGGCCACGCCGTTGGCACCGGGGATGCTGACGCGTTCGACATGCAGTGACAGCACCAGGTCGGCGTCGGCGCCATTGGCGAAGTCGGCGCGACGGCTCTCGGCGATGAGATGCGGGGTGGGACGACGCGTGAAGACCACCTGGGTCCCGAGGGCCGCGAGCCGCCCCTCGATACGACCGCAGACATCGGCCAGGATCATGGCCTCGGCCTCGGCGAATTGCGAGTCGGCGTCGGCGCCGCCGGGATCGAGCACGATGACCTTGCCGGCCACGCCGCTGCGCTGCTCGTCGAGCGCGTGCATCTCGCGCATGCGCAGCGCGTCGCCGTCGCCGACGGTGCGGGTGAGGCGCTCAAGCGCCCAGTACGTCGTGAACCCGCACATGCCGTCAGCCTCGAGTCCGACATTGCGCTGGAACTCGCGGAGGGCGGAGTCGGTCAACTCGCCGAAGATGCCATCGGGGCGCCCACAGTCGAAGCCCATGCGCGTCAGGCGTCCCTGGAGGTCCATGACGTCATCCCCGCGGATGAGGTGGCCCGGGGTGAAGGCAAGAACGCGATCACCCAGACTCCAACGGGCTTCCTCCAGGTGCCGGAAGGTCTGCGGTCCGACGATGCCGTCCACGGAGATGCCACGCTGCTGCTGGAAGGTGCGCACAGCCTCATCGACCGCGTCATCGAAATCATCGCCGGTGGACGACTCGAGCAGGCGGAGGCGAGCGAGGCGCTCGCGGACATCGGCTACTTCCGGGCCGGAGTCCCCTCTCTTCAAGAGGGGCGACGACATGCGCCCTCGACCTACAGGTAGGGCTGGAGGTCGGCGAGGAGTGCGGCCTTGGGCTTGGCGCCGATGATCGTCTTGACGACCTGGCCGCCCTGGTAGACGTTCATCGTCGGGATCGACGTCACGCCGTAGGCGGCCGCGGTCTTGGGGTTTTCGTCGACGTTGAGCTTGGCAATGGTGATCTTGCCGGCGTGCTCGGTCGCGATCTCCTCGAGGATCGGCGCCACCATGCGGCACGGCCCGCACCACTCGGCCCAGAAGTCGACGACCACGGGGGTTGCGCTATTGATCACATCGGCGTCGAACGACGCATCGGTCACGGTCTTCGTGGCACCCATGGGGACTCCTTCATGCGGGACAGGGCCCCAGCCTACGTGCCGGGGCCGACGGAGAGCGGAAGCGGACCCGCTACTCGTGAGCGGCCAGGAATCGCTCGGCGTCGAGGGCGGCGGCACAGCCGGTGCCGGCGGCCGTGATGGCCTGGCGGTAGATGTGGTCGACGAGGTCCCCGGCGGCGAAGACGCCCGGCACCGACGTGCGGGTGCTGGGTGCGTCGACGAGCACGTAGCCCTCGTCGTCGAGGGAGACCTTGCCCTTGACGAGCTCGGATCGCGGATCGTGACCGATCGCGATGAACAGGCCCGTGATGGGAAGTTCGCGGGTAAGGCCGGTCATCGTGTCCTTCAGGACCACCCCGGAGACCTTGGCATCGCCCAGCACGTCGACCACTTCGGAGTTCCAGGCGAAATGGATCTTGTCGTTGTTGAACGCACGGTCCTGCATGATCTTGCTCGCGCGCAGCGAATCGCGGCGGTGGATGAGCGTGACGGACTTGGCAAAGCGCGTGAGGAACGTCGCTTCCTCGAGTGCGGAGTCACCACCGCCCACGACGGCGATGTCCTGGTCGCGGAAGAAGAACCCGTCGCAGGTCGCGCACCATGAGACACCGTGCCCCGACAGGCGCTTCTCATTGGGCAGGTTGAGCTCGCGGTAGCCGGAGCCCATCGCGAGGATGACGGTGCGCGCATGGTGCACGCGACCCGATCCGTCGCGCACCACCTTGAATTCGCCATCCAGCTCGACCTCGACGGCGTCGTCGGTGAGGATCTCGGCGCCGAAGCGCACGGCCTGCGCGCGCATCTCCTCCATGAGCGCGGGGCCCATGATG
>CAINGG010000273.1 GCA_903848435.1 uncultured Actinomycetes bacterium
GGGCCGTAGCCGGGGGGCGGCGGCGGGGGCGGGGCAGCGACCGGTGGTTCGGGGGCGGGCGGGGCGGCGGGCTCGGGCGCCGGCGGCGCGGGCTCGCTGGCCTCGGGCGGGGGCTGCTGCTCGGTCATGGCCACCACTCTATGCCGCGCTCACGTGCGAAGCGCCATCAGCAGACAGGAGGGGCGGGCGCCATGGGCGCCCGCCCCTCCTGGTCGGTCTGGTCAGCGGTTGTAGCCGCCGTAGTCGAACTCCTCCAGCGGCACGGCCGGGCCGGAGGCCGCGCCGAAGCCGCCGTAGTCGAAGTCGTCGTAGCCGGAGAAGGTGGCGTACATCGCCGCCTTGGCCTCCTCGGTGGGCTCGACCCGGACATTGCGGTAGACGGGCATGCCCGTGCCGGCCGGGATGAGCTTGCCGAGGATGACGTTCTCCTTCAGGCCCAGGAGCGGATCGCTCTTGGCATGGATGGCCGCGTCGGTGAGCACCCGCGTCGTCTCCTGGAAGGAGGCGGCGGAGAGCCAGGACTCGGTGGCCAACGATGCCTTGGTGATGCCCATGAGCTCGGGGCGACCAGCCGCGGGCGTGCCGCCCTCGGCCACCACCCGTCGGTTCTCCGCCTCGAACAGGCCACGCTCGACGAGCTCGCCGGTCAGGAAGTCGGAGTCGCCCGAGTCGATGATGGTCACGCGCTTGAGCATCTGGCGCACGATCACCTCGATGTGCTTGTCGTGGATCGACACGCCCTGCGAGCGGTAGACCTCCTGCACCTGATCGACCAGGTGCAGCTGCACCTGGCGCTGACCCAGGATGCGCAGGACCTGCTTGGGATCGACGGCACCCACGGTGATCTGGTCGCCGACGCCGACGTGGCCGCCGTCTTCGACGAGCAGGCGCACGCGCTTGGACACGGTGTAGGGGATCTCCTCGGAACCGTCGTCGGGAACGACGACGACCTTGCGGGCCTTGTCGGTCTCCTCGACGCGCACGCGGCCGGCCACCTCGCTGATCGGTGCCACGCCCTTGGGGGTGCGGGCCTCGAAGAGCTCGACGACGCGGGGCAGACCGTGGGTGATGTCCTCACCCGCGACACCACCGGTGTGGAAGGTACGCATCGTCAACTGCGTGCCGGGCTCGCCGATCGACTGCGCGGCGATGATGCCGATGGCCTCGCCGACGTCGACCTGCTTGCCGGTGGCCAGCGAGTCGCCGTAGCACAGCCCACAGGTGCCGACCTTGCTCTCGCAGGTCAGCACGGAGCGCACGCGGATCTCGCTCACGCCCGCATCGGCGATGAGCGCGAGCGTCTCGATCTCCAGCTCGGTACCCGCCGGCACGACGACCTTGCCGTCGACCTCGACGTCGCGTGCCAGCACGCGCGAGACCACGGAGGTGTCGAGGTTGTCGACCAGGCGCAGGCCGCCGTCGCCAGGCTCGGCGATGGTGACGGCGAGGCCGCGGTCGGTGCCGCAGTCGTCCTCGCGCACGATGACGTCCTGCGAGACGTCGACCAGGCGCCGGGTGAGGTAGCCGGAGTCGGCGGTGCGCAGAGCCGTGTCAGCCAGACCCTTGCGGGCACCGTGCGTCGAGATGAAGTACTCGAGCACCGACAGGCCCTCGCGGAAGTTGGACTTGATGGGCCGCGGGATGATCTCGCCCTTGGGGTTGGCCACCAGGCCGCGCATACCGGCGATCTGACGCACCTGCATGAAGTTTCCGCGGGCGCCCGAGTCGACCATCATGAAGACGGGGTTCTCGCGGGGGAAGTTGTCCTGCATGGCGCGGGCAACCTCGTCGGTGGCGCGGGTCCAGATCTCGATGAGCTCCTGACGGCGCTCGGAGTCGGTGATCAGGCCGCGCTCGTACTGAGACTGCACCTTGGCCGCGCGCTCCTCCGCAGCACCGAGCAACTCGGCCTTCTGCGGCGGCGTGACGACGTCCTCGATCGAGA
>CAINGG010000274.1 GCA_903848435.1 uncultured Actinomycetes bacterium
CCACCAAGGACTCCGCGGGTCGGCTCATGGTCGGCGCGGCCGTGGGCGTCGGGCCCGACGCCGAGAAGCGCGCGCACGCGCTGATCGATGCCGGTGTCGATCTCCTCGTCGTCGACACCGCGCACGGCCACTCACGAGCGGTGGTCGACATGGTGGCGCTGCTCAAGCGCACCACCAAGGTCGACGTGGTCGGCGGCAACGTCGCGACGCGCGAGGGCGCCCAGGCCCTGGTCGATGCGGGGGCCGACGGCATCAAGGTGGGCGTCGGCCCGGGTTCCATCTGCACCACGCGCGTCGTCGCCGGCGTCGGCGTACCCCAGATCTCCGCGATCTACGAGGCCAGCCTGGCCGCCCGTCCAGCCGGAGTCCCGATCATCGGCGACGGCGGCGTGCAGTTCTCCGGGGACATCGCCAAGGCGCTCGTGGCCGGTGCCGACACCGTCATGATCGGCAGCCTGCTCGCGGGGTGCGAGGAAGCGCCCGGTGACGTCGTCTTCGTCAACGGCAAGCAGTTCAAGTCCTACCGCGGCATGGGCTCGCTCGGGGCGATGCAGTCACGCGGGCAGGGCCGCTCGTACTCCAAGGATCGCTACTTCCAGGACGATGTCCTCAGCGACGACAAGCTCGTGCCGGAGGGCATCGAGGGCATGGTTCCCTACCGCGGTCCTCTGTCGATCGTCGCGCACCAGCTCATTGGCGGCCTGCGCGCATCCATGGGCTACTCCGGCGCGGCCACGATTCCCCAGTTGCACGCCAAGGGACGGTTCGTGCGCATCACGGCGGCCGGTCTGAAGGAAAGCCACCCCCACGACGTCGTCATGACCGTCGAGGCACCCAACTACCACTCCCGCTAGGACTGCCGTGACGGACATCGAGATCGGTCGTGGCAAGCGCGGCCGCGTCGCCTACTCCTTCGACGACGTCGCCGTCGCACCGAGTCGGCGCACCCGCGACGCAGACGAGGTGTCGACGGCCTGGCAGATCGATGCCTACCGCTTCCAGGCACCCATCATCGCGGCCCCGATGGATTCGGTGGTGTCGCCCGACAGCGCGGTGACGCTGAGCAACCTCGGCGTGCTCGCGGTGCTCAACCTCGAGGGCCTGTGGACCCGTTACGCCGACCCGCGGCCCCAGCTCGAGCGCATTCGCGAGCTCCCGTCGCATGAGGCGATCGCCTACCTCCAGCAGGCCTATGGTGACCAGCCGATCGATCCCTCCCTCATCACCGAGCGCGTGAAGCAGATGCGCGACGGCGGTGCGACTGTTGCCGTAGCCGTCTCCCCGCAGTCGGCGGCGACCCTTGCCCCTTATGCGGTGTCGGCGGGTATCGACCTGCTGGTCATTCGCGGCACGACAGTGTCGGCCGAGCACGTGTCGAGCAATGGCGCGCCCCTCAACCTCAAGACGTTCATCTACGAGCTCGAGGTGCCCGTGATCGTCGGCGGCTGCGCCACCTACCAGGCGGCCCTGCATCTCATGCGCACCGGCGCTGCGGGCGTGCTGGTGGGCTTTGGCGGCGGCGCCGCGATGACGACATCCGATGTGCTGGGCATTCGCGTGCCGATGGCCAGCGCTGTCGCCGACGTTGCCGCCGCACGGCGCGACTACCTCGACGAGTCCGGCGGCCGCTACGTGCACGTGATCGCCGACGGCGCCGTGGGTTCGAGTGGTGCGCTGGTCAAGGCCATCGCCTGCGGGGCCGACGCCGTGATGATCGGATCGATCCTGGCCCGGGCCTCCGATGCGCCCGGCGGCGGAGCGCACTGGGGACCGGAGGCCTGGCACCGCTCGCTCCCGCGCGGCGAGCGCAAGCACCTGGGCGTGGTGGGCACCTTCGAGCAGATCCTGCACGGTCCTTCCGCCACGGCTGATGGCTCTTCCAACATCGTCGGTGCCCTGCGCAAGGCGATGGCGACCACGGGCTACAGCGATATCAAGGAGTTCCAGCGGATCGACGTCGTCCTCGATCCGCACTAGCAGCCAACCGCGGGTAGCGTGATCTCGTGAGCACCGACGTCCTCGGTCCCGACGAGCGCAGGGCAGCGAAGCGCGCACTGCGCTCCGAGACTGTCGATGTCCTCGTGGTCGGCGGGGGCGTCGTCGGTTGCGGCGCGGCCCTCGACGCCGTGGCGCGCGGGCTCACCGTCGGACTCATCGAGCAAAGCGACCTGGCCGCCGGCACATCATCACGCTCCTCGCGCCTGGCCCACGGTGGCCTGCGCTACCTCGAGCAGCGCGAGTTCCATCTCGTGCACGAAGCGCTCACCGAGCGTGGCCTGCTCCTCGATCGCCTGGCCCCGCACCTCGTGCGCCCCATCCCGTTCCTTTTTCCCGTGAGCAAGCGCTGGGAGCGCCCCTACGTCGCCTCCGGCGTTCGTCTCTACGACATGCTCAGCCGCGTCGGCTCCTACGGCGGCACGATGCCGCGACCCAAGAGCCTCAATAAGGAGGAGGCCAAGGCCCTCGCCCCCGATCTCGACTCGGGCGAGATGGCCGGAGCCATGAGTTTCCACGACGCCCAGATCGACGATGCTCGTCACACCGTCGCGGTCGCGCGCACCGCGGCTGGCCTCGGGGCGCACATCCTCACGCGCACTCGGGTGCTCGACCTCCTGCGCGACGGTGATGCGGTCGTCGGCGCGAAGGTGCGCGATGAGGAGGATGGCGAGGAATACGACATCCGAGCGCGCGTCGTCGTTGTTGCGGTCGGCATCTGGACCGATTCCATCCTGCGCCTGGCCGACCCTGATGCGCCGGAGCGCGTGCGCCAGAGCAAGGGCGTGCATCTCGTGGTGCGCGGCGACGCCTTCCGATCGACGTCCGCGGTCATCGCCCGCACGCCGTCGAGCGTGCTCTTCATGCTGCCGTGGGCGGGCAACTGGCTCGTGGGCACCACCGATACGCCATATGACGGTGAGGACCTCGCCGATCCGCAGGCGACGGAGGAGGAGATCGCCTATCTCCTCGGGCAGGCCAATCGCTGGCTCGCCCGGCCCATCAGGCGCGAGGACGTCCTCGCCACCTATGCCGGATTCCGCCCGCTCATCGCGGAGGGAGACGAGGCAGATCCCACCGCCGATCTGTCGCGCGAGCACGTCGTCTTCCGCCCGCACCCCGGACTTGTCGCCATCGCCGGCGGCAAGTACACGACCTATCGCGTCATGGCCGCGGATGCGATCAATGCTGCGGTTGAGGGCCTCGAGGCCGAAGGCATCCCCGCCTCCACGACCGACCAGATTCCGCTCGTCGGGGCACTGGGTTTCGCCGATGTGTGGGCCGACCGGGCCGCCCTCGCCGAGCGCTGGGGATTGTCGCTCGACCAGACCGAGCGCTTGCTGCGTCGTCACGGATCACGCGTGAGTGAGGTCTTCGATCTCATCGAGGCCGACCCCTCGCTTGCTCAACCGCTCGTGCCCGGCTACCCCTATCTGCGCGCTGAGGCTGTCGTCGCGGTCACTCACCAGGGAGCGCGGAGCCTGTCGGATGTGCTCGTGCGTCGACTGCGCATCACGCCGGAGTCGCCCGACGGTGGTCGCGCAGCCGCCGAGGCGGCACTGCCTCTCATCTGCGCACCCCTGGGGTGGGATGCCGATCGTGCCGAGGACGAACTCGAGGCCTATCTCGCCCAAGGCGCCCAGCATGCGCCAGCGTCGTAGCATCGCGTCATGACCGCCACGGTCGCCGCGCCCTTCCCCGGGCCGTCGCTCACCAGCCGCTTCTGCGCGGTGCTGGGTGATGAGACTCGTCCGGTTCGCGCTCCCTTCACGGGGGAGGTGCTCTACGAACTCCCGCTGTCGACTTCCGATGACGTCGTGCTCGCTGTCGCTCGGGCGCGTGAGGTGCAGTCCGGGTGGGCGCAGACACCTCTGCGTGAGCGCGTCGCCGTCATCCGCCGCTTCCACGATCTCGTGCTCGCCAAGCGCGATGAGGCCATGGACATCCTGCAGTGGGAGACCGGCAAGGCCCGTGGCGATGCGCTCGAGGAGGTCCTCGACGTCTGCGTGGTCGCGCAGTACTACGGGCGCCTCGCGGGTCGGGTGCTGCGCACCCGTCGTCGGCGCGGTGCGCTGCCGCTTCTGGTGGGAGTGGAGGAGGTACGCCGTCCCGTCGGCATCGTCGGCGTCATCACGCCGTGGAACTATCCGCTCACGCTCGCGGCGGGCGACACGATTCCCGCACTCATCGCCGGCAACGGCGTCATCGTCAAGCCCGACCCGCAGA
>CAINGG010000275.1 GCA_903848435.1 uncultured Actinomycetes bacterium
CGATGGGCTCATCGGCCGCGCGCACGGGGGCGGCACCGACCGTGCGCTCATGCAGGCCCCACCACGCACGGGGATCGGCGAGCGGCGCGAGTGGGTCGCCTCCCTCGGCGGCATCGGCCAGGTCGGCGAGCCGACGGGCGGCGGCCGCTCGCAGCGCCTCGCTGGACGCCGGGTCCTCGGCCGCTGTGCGCAGGTCGGCGATGAGGCCGTCGAGCGTGAGCGGTCGCGGCGGCCGGCCGGACACGTGCTGCACGGGCAGGCCGAGGTCGTCGACGAAGCGGCTCGGCTGTTCGCCGGTCATCTGCTCGGAGGCGACGACGGCCACGCACGCACGTCGCTCGGCCCGCGAGAGCGCGAACGCGAAGAGGCGGCGTTCGTCGGCGACCTGCGCGGCTGCCTCCTGCCGTGCGAGCAGGTGGGGATCGAACGCCGCACCGTGAGCGAGTGCATCGAGTTGCTCGATGTGCAGCACGCTCGAACGCCCGCGCAGCGACGGCCAGGCACCCTCCTGTGCGCCGACGATGACGACGTGATCCCATGTGCGACCCACGGCCAGGTGCGCGGTCGCGATGACGACCGATGGCGCCTCGGTGCCGCGCGCAGAGACGGACTCCGCAGGCACGCGCTGACCGGCGAGCGAGGTCAGGAAGGCGGGTGCGCCGACCACGCCGGCATATCGGTCGCTGAAGCGCTCAGCCGCATCGAAGAGCGCACCGATGGCGTCGAGGTCATGGCCGGATGGGCGGTGACCCGCCAGCGCGGCGCGTCGCAGTCGCTCAGACCACGGGCGCGCCCCACCCGAGCCCGACCACAAGGTCCACAGGATCTCGCCCGGCGCCGCGCCGTCGAGCCCCTGCTGGCGGGCCCGGCCCAGCAGCGCTCCCACCTCGCGGACGCGGTGCACGATGGCCTCGGCATCATCGCCGACGGCCGCGGCATCGCCGCCCTCGATGGCCGCGCGCAACTCGCGGGCGAGCAACACCGTGCCACCGGGCGCCTCGGCCCCCGGGTGCGCCTGACGATAGGAGCGCCGCAGCGCGCGCATGAGGATGCGCAGGTCGACCGGGTCGATCGAACCCATCGGGCCGCTGACGATGTCGACAGCCATGTCGGGTGACACGGTCGACGGATCCAAGGCTGCCTCGAGTGCCGTCAGCAGCACGGCAACAGCAGGCTCGGCGCGCAGGGGAACCTCGTCGGACAACACGCACGCCGGGACGCCTGCCATCTCGAGGCCTCGCCGCATGACCTCGACGTCTGACTGCCCGCGCACCAGGACTGCCATGCGATCCCAGGCGAGGCCAGACAGATGGCGCGCGCGAAGATCGCGCCCGATGTGGGCGGCGAGATCACCCGCGGAGTCGAAGGACAAGACGGTGACGGCGTCATCGAGATCCGCGGGGGCAGGCGAGCGGTAGCGGCGCAGGACGTCGGCCGGTAGCCCGGCCAGCGCGGAGCCGCGCTGCACGGATTGGATCGCCTGCCGAAGGCGTGGACCGCCGCGATGGGCGTGCTCCAGCACCAAGGTGCGAGCACCGAGCAGCCGGAGGACGGCCTCACGATCAGCGCCCCGGAAGGCGAAGACGCTCGAATCGGGGTCGGCGAAGGCCACCAGGGTCGGGGCCGCCAACGCCTCGAGCAGCCGTACCTGCAGCGGGTCAGCCTCGTGGGCGTCGTCGACGTAGACACAGCGCAGCGACGACCGCAGGGCCGCCGCGTCGTCACTGCCGGCCACGTGCACGGCCAGGGCAATGAGCCGGTGGTAGTCGATGACCCCCTCCAGCGCCATCACCTCGTCTTCCATCTCGGCGAACCGGGCGATGGAGCTCCACGCGGGATGCGCGAGAGCCTGCCCGGCGTCGACGAGGTCGGCGGGGTCGAGCCCGAGTTCGCGTACGCGCGCGAGGAAGGCGCGCACGTCGTTGGCAAGACCGAGGGTGGGAAGTGCGACCGCCAGGTCGTCGGGCCAGTCGATGACGCCGTCGTCGACCGCACCCAGCAGCAGTTCGCGGACGCGCACGTCTTCTTCGGCACCGGACAGCAGGCGTGGCAGCACCGCATCGGGATCCTGCGCCATGGCGCGGGTGACCAGTGCGAACGCAAACGCATGGAACGTCGTGACGGTGGGCACCGCTCCCCCACCACTGCGCGCGCCGATGCGATCACGCAGATCGCGGGCGGCGGCGCGATGGAAGGCCAGGACGACGATCGACTCGGCCGGCACGCCCTCGGCCAGGCGCGCCACGACCGACTCCACCAGCGCGCTCGAGCGGCCGGTGCCGGCGGCGCCCAGGACAAGGAGGGGTCCGCTGCGGTGCGCCACGACCTGCGCCTGGGCCGGGTCGAGCGCCAGCGGCCCCGCCGGAGCCGGCGGGGTGCGCACGATCACCGGGGCGTCCACGGGCCCATCCCATCAGGGGGGTCTGACGCCCGGGCCCCTCGTGCCGCCGTGGGCTGGCGCCTCGCGCCACCCCCGGGGACCCGGCGTCTGGGACCATCGTGGGGTGACGCAGGCGCGGGACACGGAGGCGGCGGTCGAACCGCGGGGCCGCCACGCCGCAACCGTCCCGCCCGGTCAGACCGAGTCCCAGCCCACGGTCGCGATCCCCCGGCCCGAGACGCCCCCGGGCACGGCCCCCTCGACGACGGTCGTGATCGAGGACGGCGTCATCCCCCGGCGCCTACGCCGCCCCCTCGACCTCGCGCGTTTCCTGGTGGCGCTGGCCGCCGTCGCCGCGACCGTGCTCATCGCCTACTTCGCCACCGGGACGACCGAGGGTCTGGAAGAGGACCTCACGGGGGGCGCGCAACTGCTGCCCTCCATCGTCATCCTCGCTCTCAATGTCATCGGCGGCATCGGCCTGCTCGGACTGCCCATCGCCGCGGCCGTCAGCCTGGTCATCCGACGGCGCATGCGCCAGCTCTTCGATGCGCTGATCGCACTGCTCCTGACGGTCATCGTGCTGACGCTCGCCTCTTTCCTCGTCGAGCAATACGGCAGTGAGCGCCTCGTCGCAGCGCTCACCGGCAATATCGGGAGCCAGACCTCCGCGACGGCGCCGATCATCGGCGGGCTCGTCGCCTTCATCACGGTCACGCGGCTCATGGGGCGTCGTCCGTGGAACGTCCTGTCCGCCATCGTCATCGGCTCGCTGCTGATCGTGGCGCTCCTGAGCGGCACCGCCAACGTCGCCGGACTGCTGCTGTCGGTGTTCGCCGGGTGGGGACTGGGCCTGCTCGCGCGCTACATCCTGGGCACCCCCACGACACGCCCGTCGGGCACGGAGGTTGCCGAGGCCCTTGCCCGCGGGGGCTACCCCCTCACCATGCTGCGCGCATCACGGCAGACCAACGTCGGCCGTCGCTACGTCGCAACGACGCGCAGCGGCGACTCGCTCGAGGTCGTCGTCCTCGACCGAGACCTGGAGGGCGCGGGCCTGGCCAATGCCGCGTGGAAGTCACTACGGCTGCGCGAGGAGCCCGGACGCGGCGCCTTCAACATGCGCCGCGAACTCGACCACGCGTCCTTAATGGCCTACGCCGCCCAGGCCGCCGGCGCACCGGTGCCCCGACTCCTGCTGACCAGCGAGGTCGGTCCCGACTCCTCGCTGCTGGCCTACGAATACACC
>CAINGG010000276.1 GCA_903848435.1 uncultured Actinomycetes bacterium
GACCGCGATCCGCGGCCACCTGCCAGCATGCGTCTCACGTCCTCATCGGGCACCGGCGCGAAGTCCGCGAACCACTCGCCGACGGCCCGGAAGTCGGCTGGGGTCTCCAGGCACACGACCTCGTCGGCTACGCGCCGCAGTCGACGCACCGCCTCGGCGGAGCCGACCGGTACGGCTACCGCGATGGCTCGCGCGCCCAGCGCCCGCGTGGCGGCGACGGCAGCTGCCGCTGTGGATCCGGTGGCTAGTCCGTCGTCGACGAGGATCACCACTCGGCCCCGCACGTCGATCAGCCCGTTGCCCTGGCGCAGGAACTCGACGCGGCTCCTGACACGCTCCTGCTCGTCAGAGACGATGCGCTCACGCTCACGGCGACCGATGCCGAGGGCGTCGCATGCCTCCTCGTTGATGAGGCAGACACCGCCTTCGGCTAGCGCGCCGAAGGCGAACTCGGGGTTATCCGGGGCGCCCAGCTTGCGCACGACCAGGGCATCGAGGGGGGCGCCCAGGTGCGTGGCGACCTCGGCCGCGACCTCGACCCCGCCGCGCGGCAGGCCGAGCACGATCGGCGCGCGGTCGCGATAGGAGTCCAGGGCGACGGCGAGTCGTCGCCCGGCATCGCGTCGATTGCTGAACGGCATGGGGCTCCTTGGCTCGGGTCATGCCCATGGTGCGTGCCTGCCGGCCGGCATGGCGCGACGCGCTCGGTCAGGTGACCGAGGGCTGACCGTCGCCTCTCACCAGTCCCTCGACTACCGACCTAGCGTGTCAATCGTCCGCAAGTAGCCGATCACAGGAGGTGCCATGACCACGGTGGTGCGAACCGAACGTCGTCCGCTCATGACGCGCATGACCGAGCCCTGGCCTCGCCTTATGGACTGGTTCGAGGCCATGGTGCCGGGGGATCCGACGTGGCGGAATGCCTTCACTCACTCGATGCGAGTAGAGGAGTTCAGTCGCGATGGTGACTTCGTCGTGCGCGCCGAGATGCCCGGGATCAACCCCGAGAAGGACATCGACATCACGATCGAGGATGGGTTCTTGATCATCGACGGCAGGCGAGAGGAATCAACGCAGGAGGGTGCTCGCTCGGAGTTCTTCTACGGGCACTTCCAGCGCACGCTGGCGCTTCCCTCCGGGGTCGATGCAGGAAGCGTCCAGGCCGAGTACCGCGACGGGATCCTCGAGATCTGCGTTCGCATGCCCGAGCAGCGCACCGAGGCCGTGCACGTGCCGGTGACGCGTAGGTCCGCCTCCGCCTGAGGCGCCATGAGACCCCGGCGGGGGCTGCCCCCCGACCTCCATCGCTCGGTCACGGCCGCGCATGAGAGGTACTCAGTTCCCGCCGGGCCGCGGGTGCCCGTTGTCGTGAGGGCAGCAACGGGCACCCGCCCCCTCAGGGGGTGTCGGTGAGCGTCGTCTTCAATGCGCCGCCGGGGTGGCCGCCGCCCCCGATAGGTTGGCTGCCGCCGCCCGGGTGGAGCCCTCCGCGGGAGTGGCCTGATGCGCCCTCCGGATGGACGTTCTACTTCGAACTCGTGCCATCCAACCGCTCGCGATCGGCGGTGCGCACCGCGTGGGGCCGCGCTGACCCGGGGTACGTCGGTGCCGGTGCCCCCGTGCCACGCATCATCGCGTACCTGCGTCGGCACAGCATGGTCGCCGTGCCCGTCGCCCTTGTCTCTGGAGTGCTGGCGCTGGTCGTCCTGCTCGGCTGGTTCGCGCTGTCCGCCAACTCGCTGGAGTCGATGGCCGTGCAGTCGTGCACCGGCCTGCTGGATGATGCGGTGGCCCACCAGGGCACGGGGCCGTCAGCGCGAGGCTCGGGGCGCTCGGTCGCGGTGGATGACGTGCGAACCGCGGCGCCGACGTTGATCGTGGTGACAGGCACCTATCGCACGGTCGAGACCACCTGGGCGTTCACCTGCCCCGTGAGCACGGCCGCCGGCTCCCCGGTGGTCGGGGAGATCGATGTCCGCCCTGTCACGTCGTAGGTCACCCGGTATTGCGCAGCCCCGTCGCGATACCATTGATGGTCACCGACAGAGCGCGGCGCAGGTCCAGGCTGGGGTCATCGGTTGCCCGCACGCGCTGCAGCAGTCGTACCTGCATCTCGTGGAGAGGCAGCAGATAGGTGTCGCGCACCGCAAAAGTGCGGTGGAGGGTGGGATTGGCTGCCAGCAGGTGAGCAGCCCCCGTGATGCGCAGGACCTCGCTGACGGTGCGCTCGTACTCGTCGCGGATGTCAGTAAACAGGTGGTGCAGGTGGGAAGGCACCAGCCCCTCGACGTAGCGCTCGGCGATCGACATGTCGGTCTTGGCGAGGGTCATCTCCACGTTGGAGATGAAGTTGCGGAAGAAGTGCCACTCCCGGTGCATCGAGGCCAGTGCCTCGTCGTGTCCGGCTGCTCGAGCGGCGGCCAGGCCACTGCCCACTCCGTACCAGCCGGGCACGATCTGGCGGGACTGAGTCCACCCGAAGACCCACGGGATGGCGCGCAGGCCATCGATTCCCGCGGCCGTGTCGGGACGACGGGCGGGTCGCGAACCCATGTGCATGCCGCCGAACTCCTCCACGGGCGTGGATGCGGCGAAGTAAGCGGGCAGATCCGGACTGTCGACGAGCGCGCGATATCGGTGCTGAGCGGCCCGCGATGTCATCTCCATGACCTCGTCCCACAGGGCCAGCTCATCGGCCGAGGTGCGAGGTCGGTCATGTAGCAACGTGGCGTCCATGACGGCGGCCACGATCTGCTCGAGGTTCTCGCGCGCCAGCGTGGGCAGGAGGTACTTGTCCGAGATCACCTCGCCCTGCTCCGTGAGCTTGATGCGTCCCTCGAGGACGCCCCAGGGCTGGGCCAGGATCGCCTCGTAGGTCGGCCCGCCGCCGCGGCCCACCGTGCCGCCGCGTCCGTGGAAGAGTTGGAGTTGGATGCCCGACTCGGCGGCAATGTCGCGAAGGCGCCGCTGGGCCAGGTGAATCTCCCACTGCGAGGTGGTGATGCCGGCATCCTTATTGGAGTCGGAGTAGCCGAGCATGACCTCCTGGACATTGCCGCGGGACGCCAAGAGCCGGCGGTACGTCGGGTCGGCGAGCAAGTGGCCCACGATGACGTGCGCGGAGCGCAGTTCGTCAACGGTCTCAAGCAGGGGAGCGAAGCCCACCATTGATGTGCCTGCCTGCGTGTCGACCAGCCCGGCCTCCCGGGCGAGCACGACAGCGGCGAGGACATCGTCGGCCCCCTTCGTCATAGACACGATGCTGGTCTCGACGGTGCGCGGCCCATAGCGCTCGATGGCATCGCGCGCAGCGACGAAGGCGCCGTAGGTGGCCATGGCTGCGGCATCCAGCGGCGGGGGCGTGGGTGCGAGCGGCCGAGGAGAGAGCAACTCCTCGCAGAGCAGCGCGCGTCGCGCATCGGCGTCCATGCTCCGGATGTCGCCCGCGTCGGGCAGGCGCGCCAGGAGCTGTCCGACGGCCTCGCGGTACTTGTCGGCGTGCTCTCGTATGTCGAGGGTCGCCAGGGGCAGCCCGATGGAGGCGATGACGCGGGTGGCCCGGTCGATGACGCCGATGGCCACGAGTGATTCGCCGTCCGCGAGGGACGCGCGTACCTGCATGAGGTCGTCCAGGAGCTCGCGAGTCGTCCGGTAGTCGCGGCCGGGCACGTGGGGCCCACGCGAGACGATGCGATCTCGTGTCAGGCGCAGCCGGCTGTGGATCACCGAGAGCTTCAGGCGCACGGGCTCCTCGGCGTTCAGCCTCAGGAAGCGGCGATCAAACTCCGGCAGCGACTCCAGGTCGGCATCGACGTGGGCACGCAGGGCCGGATCGGCACCCGAGAGGCGTTCGCTCACCGACAGGTCCTCGAGGAGTCGATCGATGATCGGGAGGATGTCGCCGATCGCATGGTCACGCTGGAAGTCGATGACAGAGCGAGTGACCTCTGGCGTGACGAAGGGGTTGCCGTCGCGATCGCCACCGATCCATGAGCCGAAGGTCAGCGGAGTGCTGTCGGGTGGCAGTTCGGCACCGAGCATCCGAAAAGCGGTAGCGAGGTCGTCCAGCACTTCGCCGAGCGGGCCCCGTGCAAGGTCATCGAGGTAGTACAGGGCGTTGCGCGCCTCGTCGACGACCTGCGGCTGCTCGAGGCGCAACTCATCGGTCTGCCAGAGCAGATCGACGAGCTCGGCCACCCGAGACAGGCGGCGCTCATCGTCAATGAGGGTGTCGAGCAGGAGGTCGGCGATGCGCCGCTGCTTGGTGAGCACGGAGCGACGGGCCGCCTCCGTGGGGTGCGCGGTGAAGACGGGGCGCACCGACATCTCGGCCGCGAGGGCACGCGCCTGATCGGGTGTGGCCCCCTGCGCCAAGGCCCGTGCGGCGGTACGTGTGATGAGGCTGCCGTCGGCGCGCCTGCGGGCGCGCACATCTCGGGCTCGCTGAACCTGCTCGGCGACGTTGGCGAGGTCGAAGTAGATGGAGAAGGCGCGGGCGATCAGGGTGGCCTGGTCGAGATCGAGGCGATCGATGATCGCGCTCGCCCCCGCGGGATCGTCGCGTACCGCAGCTCGGATGCCCTCCACTGCCTCGAGGAGATCCGGCCCGCCGTGCTGGGCAAGGGACTCGCCGAGCATCGCGCCGAGCGTGCGGATGTCTTCGCGCAGACTGGCATCCGGATCCGGCGTGGTCACGGACCGACGCTATCGGCCAAGCCGATAGGGTCGCGAACGTGGTCAGCATCGTCTTCGGCCTCCTGACCGCCTGCTTCTTCGCCAGCAGCAGCCTCATGTCGTCGCGGGCCGTCAAGATCATCGGCTCGGCATCCGCCCTCGCCTGGCTGATGCTCGTGGGCCTCATCATCACGACGCCATTCGTGATCATCTCGGGAGTGCCACCCAATATCGGCCCGAGCGTGCCGTAGATGGTGGTGCTCGGCCTGGGCAATGTGGTCGGGATCCTCGTCGCCGGTTTCGCCCTTCGCGTGGGCAAGGTCGGTGTCGTGGCGCCCATCCTGGCCACCGAGGGCGCGATCGCCGCCGTCATCGCCGCGATCCTCGGCGAGAGCATCGCCCCCCTCGTCGGATTCCTCCTTCTGGTCATCGTCGGTGGGATCGTCATCTCGGCCATTGCCCCCGACCCCGAGCCCCTGGCCCAGGAACGCCCGGTCTATGCGGTGGTCCTGTCGACGATCGCCGCGGCCTGCTTCGGCCTGTCGCTCTTTGCCGCCGGCAACCTCAGCAATGACGTGCCGATCCCGTGGGTCCTGCTGCCCGCCCGGCTGACCGGAGTGCTCTTCATCTTGCTGCCTCTGCTGGTGACGCGGCGGCTCAAGCTCACCCGCTCCACCGTGCCGCTCGTCGTGGGCATGGGCTTCACGGAGGTCATCGGCTTCGTCTGCTACTCGATCGGCGCGCAGTACCAGGTCGCCATCACGTCGGTCCTGGCCTCGCAGTTCGCGCCGATCGCGGCGGTGGCGGCGTACTTCCTCTTCAAGGAACGGCTTGGGCGCCTGCAGATCCTGGGTGTCGTGATCCTGGTGGCAGGTGTCACCGCCCTTACGGTGGCGTCGTGAGTTCCTCCGATCCGCTCGCCACTGCACTCACCGAGGCTGCTACCGCGACGAGCAGCGCGCGGCTTGCTGAGCTTGCCGGGCACGAGGACGCCGAGGTGCGTGCGGCGGTCGCGGGCAACCCGCGCGTCACACCCGACACCATCGACGAGCTCGCCTACGACGAGGATTGGCGCGTACGCGCGGCCGCGGCGGTCAACCGCGCGACCGGGAGCTTCTCGCTGGGGGAGCTCACGCGCGATGACGATGTGCGCGTGCGCGAGCGCGTAGCGCTCAATCCCGGATTGTCGGCCGACGACCTGCAACGAGTCTTCGACGACGAGGACTGGCGCGTCCGCGCGGCCGCGGCGGCCAATCCGGCTGCCCCGCAGGAGGCACTCGATCAATCCTCCGAGGACGAGCACTGGCAGGTTCGCGCGTCGGTCGGCGCCAACGCCGTCAGCTCCATGGCCCTGCTGCGCACCCTCGCGACCGACGACGATTGGCGCGTGCGCGCGGCCGTGGCGAGCAATGCGTCGACGCCCAGCGAGGTGCTCGCCGCCTTGCTGCTCGATGGCGATGCCGGGGTGCGCGAAGCGGCTGAGCGTCCCGATCGGGACTAGTGCCCGCGCGACACCCAGTCGTCGTAGGACGCGGACTCCTGGCCGATGGTTGTCTCGTCGCCGTGTCCGGTCAGCACGCGGGTTCCCCCGGGCAGGGTCAGCAGGCGCTCGCGGATCGAGTCCAGGATCGTCGGGAAGTCGCTGAACGATCGCCCGGTGGCGCCCGGGCCGCCGTGGAAGAGGGTGTCCCCGCTCAGCAGCACGCCCAACTCGGGCAGGTAAACGCACACGCCACCCGGGGAGTGCCCGGGAGTGTGGATGACCTCGGCCTCGGTGCCCGCGATGGCAATCCGGTCACCGTCGGCGAGCGGGCTGAAGGGCACGTCGGCGTTGACGACCTCCCACAGCATGGTGTCGCCCGGGTGGAGATACACGGGTCCGGCGATGCTGGGCAGCAGTGCCTGCACGGCATTGACGTGGTCGTTGTGTGAGTGGGTGCACACGATGCCGACCACGCGGCGCCCGCCCACGGCCGCGAGGATCGTGGCGGCATCGTGGGCGGCGTCAATGATCAACACTTCATCGTCGTCACCGACGAGCCAGACGTTGTTATCGACTTCGAAGTCCTGCCCGTCAAGGCTGAAGATCCCGCTTGTGACGACGCGATCGACGCGGGCTCTCACGCGCCGAACACCACGACACTGCGCAGCACGTCGCCGTGGTGCATCTTGTCGAACGCGGCCTCGACGTCGCCGATGCCAATCTTCTCCGAGACGAACTGATCGAGCGGCAGACGACCCTGCAGGTAGAGATCGATGAGCATGGGAAAGTCGCGCGAGGGAAGGCAATCGCCGTACCAGCTGGACTTCAGGGCTCCACCGCGACCGAAGTACTCGATGAGGGGAAGGTCGAGTCGCATGTCGGGCTCGGGCACTCCGACGAGGACGACCGTGCCTGCGAGGTCGCGAGCGAAGAAGGCCTGCTCATAGGTCTCCGGGCGGCCGATCGCCTCGATGACGACGTCCGCGCCGAAGCCGTCGGTGGCCTCTCGGATGGCCTCGACCGGATCGACCTTGCGGGAGTTGACCGTGTGGGTGGCGCCGAACTGCTTGGCCAGCTCGAGCTTTCGGTCGTCGATATCGACGGCGATGATGGTGCGAGCGCCGGCCAGGCGTGCGCCGGCGATCGCTGCATCTCCGACGCCACCGCAGCCGATGACGGCGACTGAGTCGCCACGGGTCACGCCACCGGTGTTGATGGCGGCAC
>CAINGG010000277.1 GCA_903848435.1 uncultured Actinomycetes bacterium
CCGAGCGCTACCGCCCGGGCGGCACCCGCACCGAGCGGGCCCTGCTCCGCCATCGTCACGACCGGCACCCTGACCTCCTGGAGTGAGCCATGCGACGCACGCCGCGAGGCCGTGGCTGTTCGTGAGCCCCCGGTCAGGATTGAACTGACGACCTACCGCTTACAAGGCGGTTGCTCTACCACTGAGCTACGGAGGCGGGCGGTCTATCCTCCCATGCGGCCGGGGCTCAGTCGGCTGCGAATCCGCCGTCCACGAGGAGGGTGGTCCCGGTGACGAAGTCGGAAGCCGGGGAGGCGAGGAACACCGCGGCGCCGCCGAGGTCCTGGGGAGTACCCCACCGGCCCTCCGGCGTGCGCGCCCGGACCGCCTCGTCCAGGCCGGGGAGCTGCTGGCGAGCGCCTGCGGTCAGGTCCGTGTCGATCCAGCCGGGCAGGATGGCGTTGGCGTGGATGCCGTCCGCGGCCCAGGCGACCGCGAGAGCCTTGGTCAACTGCACGAGTCCGCCCTTGGCGGCGCCGTAGGCCGCGGCCTTCTCATTCGCGAAGATCGACATCAGCGAGGCGATGTTGATGATCTTCCCGCCACCCGATGCCTTCATGGCGGGGTACGCCGCCCTGCTGCAGAAGAATGGGCCATCGAGATTGACCGACAGCACCTGATGCCACTCCTCGACGGTGTAGTCCTCGGGCCGCTTGCGGATGTTGATCCCGGCGTTGTTGACCAGGATGTCGAGGCGCCCGAGGTGGCCCAGCGTCTCTGCGACCAGCGCCATCGCGGCATCGGCGTCGGCGACATCGGTCGGCACGGACACGGCCGTGGCGCCGGCGGCCTGGAGCTTTCCCACCGCAGCGGCGCACTGGTCGACGTTGGTGGCTGCGACGACGATGGCGGCCCCGGCATCCGCGAGCGCCTGGGCGATACCGAAGCCGATGCCGCGACTGCCGCCCGTGACGATCGCCACCTTGCCGGTCAGGTCGAACATGCTCATGGCCGTGACCCTAGACGCCCCCTAGACTCCGGGTTCCCGATACAGGAGGTCCCATGAGCCACCCGCCCGTCGTCGCCTCGACCTGGCAGTCCCTCTTCGATCGTCTCGAGGACTGGGGCCTGAAGCCCGGTGCCGATTCCGGTACGCCGATGACGCGCGGCTGCGTGCTCAAGACATGGCAGAACGTCGAGACCGGGCTGTGGGAGTGCACGCCGGGCGGCTGGACGGTCGAGGACCGGCCCGACGAGGAGTCGGTCATCATCCTCGCCGGGCGCGCACGCGTCACCGATGCCGATGGCACGGTCAATGTGATCTCCGAGGGGAGCACTGTCGTCTTCCCCCGCGGCTGGTACGGCCGCTGGGATGTCGAAGAGACGATCGTGAAGTACTACGTCTCGATCAGGTAGCGCTACTCCTGGATGATGATCTCGCCGGCCTCTGCCACGAGATTGCCATCGGCGTCATATACATCGACGACATCCTCCTCGGCCACGAGGTTGCCCTCAGCATCGAAGACGTCGACCGTCTCCTCGACGACCGAACCCTCCTCGCCGGTCACCACGAGCACGTCATCGACGACAACGCCGATGACCTCGCCTGACTCATCGATGATCTCGCTGACCTCGATGGACTCGCCGATCTCGATGTCGTCGTCCGCCATGTGCACTCCTTGATCGATGGAAGCCCTATCCAACAGTGACGGGCCCTGCCCGGGGAGCGAATCACGGGGAATTCACCGTGACTTCACAGGCTGCTCAGCCCAGGTGCTGGGAGTGCAGGCGCTCGAGGGCCCCGAGGACCACCGGGTCGAACTCATCCGCGTGGTCGCGGGCATAGTCGCTGAGCTCAACCACCATCGAGGGCGTCCAGAAAGACTTCAGGTGGGTGGCCACGCGCACGATCGCCTCGGGCTCGGCCACGCCCTCGTTGTTGGTCGCGATCTGCTGCGCCATGCGCGTCAGGGTCTCGATCCGCACGGCTATCCCGCGGTCGAGGCGCCGACAGCCGCACCGACGACCTGATGCTCGGGGCCGCGCAGCGTGGGCGAGACCTCGACCGCCGTCACCTTGTACTCGGGGCAGTTGGTCGCCCAGTCGGAGTACTCCGTCGTGACGACGTTGGCGCCGCTGCCGGGGTAGTGGAACGTCGTGTAGACGACGCCGGGCGGGACGCGATCGGAGATGCGTGCGCGCATCACGGTCGAGCCGACCCGGCTGGCCAGGGTCACCCACGTGCCGTCGGCGATGCCGCGAGCCTCGGCATCGGACTCGTGGATGTCGAGGACGTCCTCGTCGTGCCATTCGACGTTGGCCGTGCGGCGGGTCTGCGCGCCGACGTTGTATTGGCTGAGGATGCGTCCGGTGGTGAGCAGCAGGGGGAATCGGCGCGTGCTGCGCTCCTCGGTCGGCACGTAGGGCGTGACCTGGAAGGCCCCGAGACCGCGGACGAAACGG
>CAINGG010000278.1 GCA_903848435.1 uncultured Actinomycetes bacterium
CCAGCGCTTGTCGCCGACGCCCGCGCCGGCCAGGTGCACGACGGCGTCGATGCCCTGAAGGCCGGCGAGGTCGACGGTGCCGGCGGCCGGATCCCAGCGCACCTCGTCGGGGGCACTCGGCGCGCGTCGCACCAGCCGGATGACCTCGTGACCGCGCGCACGCAATGCGGGCACGAGCGCGGACCCGATGAGGCCGCTGGCCCCCGTCACGGCGACCTTCATCAGGCGCCTACGTCGGTGAAGTTGCCGTCCTCGAGGCGCGTGCGCACCGCGGTGAGGAAGCGGGCTGCATCGGCACCGTCGACGAGACGATGGTCGTAGGTCAGGGCGAGGTAGACCATCGAGCGGATCGCGATGACGTCGCTGCCCCCGGCGTCGGTGACGACGATCGGCCGCTTGACGACCGAGCCGGTGCCCAGGATGGCCACCTGCGGCTGGTTGATGATCGGGGTGTCGAAGAGCGCGCCGCGACTGCCGGTGTTGGTGATCGTGAAGGTGCCCCCGGAGAGCTCATCGGGGGAGACCTTGTTGATACGCGTGCGCTCGGCCACGTCGGAGATGCGGCGAGCAAGCCCGGAGACGCTCAGGTCGCCTGCGTCGCGCACCACCGGCACGAGGAGCCCACGCTCAGTGTCAACGGCCACGCCGAGGTTGATCTCGCCGTGGTAGGTCACCGTGCCTGCCGCGATGTCGAGCGAGGCGTTGAGCTGCGGGTACACCGCCAGCGCCTCGACAGCCGCCTTGGCGAAGAAGGGCAGGAACGTGAGCTTGACGCCCTCGCGCGCCTCGAAGTCTCGCTTGACCTTGTCGCGAAGGGCGGCAATACGCGTGACATCGACCTCCACGACCGTGGTGAGCTGCGCGGACCCTTGGAGTGACTCGACCATGCGCTCGGCGATGACGCGGCGCAGGCGCGACATCGGCTGGGTGGTGCCGCGCAGGCCCGGTACCGGTGCTGGCCCGGCAGCCGGTGCAACCGACGGCGCGGGCGTCGTGACCGTTGCGGACGGTGCGGACGCCGCGGGCGCGGGTGCCGTCCCGCGCGCAGCAGCCAGCACATCCTGCTTGCGGATGCGTCCGCCGACACCGGTGCCGACGACGGTGTCGAGGTCGACGCCATTCTCGGCCGCGAGCTTGCGCACGAGCGGGGTCACATAGGGCTCGTCATCATCCGTGGTGGCGGAGGCCGGTGTCGGTGCAGGTGCGGGTGCAGGCGCCGGTGCCTGCACCGGAGCCGAAGTCGGTGCAGGTGCCGCCGCTGTCGGGGCAGGGGGAGCCGGCGGTGGGGTCGGTGCGGGTGCTGCACCCGGGCTGCCGATGAGTCCGAGCGTGCCGCCCACCGCGACCACGCCGTCCTCGGCAACGGCGATGGACAGCAGCACGCCTCCAGCGGGCGCGGGAATCTCGGTGTCGACCTTGTCGGTCGAGATCTCCACGATCGGCTCGTCGGCGGCGACGGCTTCACCGACCTTCTTGAGCCAGCGCGTGACGACGCCTTCGGTCACTGACTCGCCCAGAGCCGGGAGCAGGATCGGGGTGGTGGCGCCCGACGGCGCGACCGGTGCCGCGGAGGGTGCGGGTGCAGCAGCGGGTGCGGGTGCAGCAGCGGGCGCGGGTGTCGCAGCCGGAGCGGGTGACACGGGAGCCTCGCCGGCCTCGCCGATCACGGCGAGCTCGCCGCCGACGGGCACCGTGGCGTCCTCGGGTGCGGTGATCGACAACAGCACGCCGGAGGCGGGTGCGGGGATCTCGGTGTCGACCTTGTCGGTGGAGATCTCCACCAGCGGCTCATCGGCGGCGACCGTGTCGCCGACCTTCTTGAGCCAGCGCGTGACGGTGCCCTCCGTGACCGACTCGCCCAGGGCGGGGAGGGTGACCGATACCGACATGTCGCGTTCTCCTTCGTGGACCGTCAGGCGTGCGCGTGCAGGGGCTTGCCGGCGAGCGCGAGGTGCGCCTCGCCCATCGCCTCGTTCTGGGTGGGGTGGGCGTGGACCAGCGTCGCGACGTCCTCGGGGTAGGCCTCCCAGTTGACGATGAGCTGGGCTTCGCCGATCTGCTCGCCGATCCGCGAGCCGATCATGTGCACGCCGATGACGGGGCCGTCCTTGCGCTGCACGAGCTTGATGAACCCGGTCGTGGCGAGGATCTGGCTCTTGCCATTGCCGCCGAGGTTGTATTCGTAAACCGAGACTGCGTCGTCGCCGTACTGCTCCTTGGCCTGCGCCTCGGTGAGGCCGACCGATCCAATCTCGGGTTCGGAGTAGGTGACGCGAGGGATGTTGACGTCAGCGATGACGCGCGGCTTGAGCCCGCCGATCTCCTCGGCGACGAAGATGCCCTGCTGGAAGCCGCGGTGCGCGAGCTGCAGGCCGGGCGTGATGTCGCCGACGGCGAAGACATCGGGCACGTTGGTGTGCAGGCGCTCGTCGACCAGCACCCAGCCGCGATCCATCGCGACGCCGGCCTCTTCGAAGCCCAGCCCCGCGGTCTGCGGGCCGCGGCCGACCGCGACCAAGAGCAGGTCGGCGTCGAGGGTCTCGCCGTTGTCGAGGGTCACGTGCACGCCGTTGTCATCCTGGGTCGCGGACTGGAACTTCACGCCGGTCTTGAAGTTGATCTTGCGCTTGCGGTAGGCGCGCTCGAAGGCCTTGCTGATGGCCTCATCCTCGGCCGGCACCAGGCGAGGCAGTGCCTCGACGATGGTCACGTCGGAGCCGAAGGACTTCCAGACGCTGGCGAATTCCACGCCGATCACGCCGCCGCCCAGCACGATGACGCGCTCGGGTACGTAGTCGAGAGTGAGAGCCTGGTCGGACGTCATGATCCGTCCGCCGATCTCCAGGCCGGGGATCGTGCGCGCATAGGAGCCGGTGGCGAGCACGATGTGCTTGCCGGTGTAGGTCGTGCCATTGACGGTGACGGTGTTGGGGGAGGTGAGCCGACCCTCGCCTTCGACGTAGGTGACGTCGCGGCTCTTCACCAGGCCCTGCAGGCCCTTGTAGAGGCGACCGACCACGCCGTCGCGGTAGCTGTTGACCTTGTCCATGTCGATGCCCTCGAGGACCGCGCGTACGCCGAAGTCCTCGCTATCGCGCGCGGAGTCGGCGACCTCGGCGGCATGCAGCAGCGCCTTGGTCGGAATGCAGCCGCGATGCAGGCAGGTGCCGCCGAGCTTGCCCTTCTCGATGAGCACGACCGACAACCCGAGTTGGGAGGCCCGCAGGGCGCAGGCGTAGCCGCCGCTGCCCCCGCCCAGGATGACGACATCCGCCTCGGTCACGGCGCTCCCCTCGTGGTGTGGACGCCTCATCCTTCCACCGGTGCGCGCCGAGCCCCGAGGGGGAGTCGATCGCTAGGGGAGCAGGCCCTCCGCGGTGTCCTCGGCGACCTGGATGAAGGTGCGTACGGCCGCCCCGGTGCCGCCCTTGGGGGTGTAGCCGTGGGGACCCCCCTCGTTGAACGCCGGGCCGGCGATGTCGAGGTGCGCCCACGGCAGCCCGTCGGGGACGAACTCGGCGAGGAAGGCCGCGGCACTGAGCATCCCGCCCTTGCCGTCACCGATGTTCTTGATATCGGCGATGGGTGAATCCAAGGTGCCGCGCGACTCCTCAGGGATCGGCATGTGCCACATGATCTCGCCCGCGCGCTGCGAGGACTCCCACACCTTGTCGCGGAACTCATCCGACCGGCCCATGACGCCCGAGGTGCGATCGCCGAGGGCGATGGTCTGGGCGCCGGTGAGGGTGGCGGCGTCGACGATGAGGTCGGGCTTCTCCTCGGAGGCGCGCACGATCGCATCGGCGAGGATGAGTCGTCCCTCGGCGTCGGTGTTGAGAACCTCCACGGTGCGCCCGCCGTAGATGGTGATGACGTCGCCGGGGCGCTGGGCATGACCACCGGGCATGTTCTCGACCGTCGGAATCCACCCGACTACGCGAACCTTGGGCTTCAGGCGCGCGATCGCACCCATGGCGGCGATGACGGCGGCGGCGCCGCTCATGTCGCACTTCATCGTCTCCATCGACTTCGGCGGCTTCAGCGACAGCCCGCCGGAATCGAAGGTGACGCCCTTGCCGATCAGGGCGACGGTGCGCTTGGCCCCCCGGGGGGCGTACTCCAGGCGAATGAGCCGCGGGGGATTGGCCGACCCCTGGCCGACCGCGAGGATCCCGCCGAACTCCTCCTCCTCCAAATGCGCCTCGTCCCAGACCTCAACGCGCACCGGCAGCTTCTTCATCGCCGCGATCGCTTCCTGCGCGATCTCCTCGGGCGGAAGTGCAGACGGCGGGGTGTTGACGAGGTCGCGCGCGTAGTTCACCGCGTTCGCGATGATCTGCGCACGCTCGAGGGCGGCGACCTGCTCCTTGTCCTTCGGATCGCCGGTGAGGAGGATCTTCTCCACGGGAGCCGGCTGCGAGTCGGCTGACTTGCCACGGAACGCGTGGAACGCGTAGTTGCCGAGCAGGGCGCCCTCGGCGATCGCCTCGATGCGCGGGCCGTCGGGAAGGGTGATGACGATGGCCACGGACTTGATGCCGGCGAGGCTGCGCAGGGCGGATCCAGCCGTGCGGCGCACCTTCTCGTAGTCGAGGATGCGCACATCGCCCAGTCCGATGCCGACGATCATGCGCGCCTTGACCAGGCCCCGGCTCGGCATGCGGGTGATCTCACCCAGCTTGCCGGTCGCTCCCAGTAGCTCGAGGTCGCGCTCGATGTCCTTGCGGGCCTTGTCGGGGATGGCCGGAGGCCCTTCGACGTGCTTCTTGCCCCCGGTGGTGATGCCGATGATGAGGGCATCGACGGCGAGGTCGGCGGCGGGAGTCGAGGTCAGGGCTATCGAGGTCATGGCAGGCGACCCTAGGGCACATCTCCGTTGATGACCATGTGATCGCTAGGGTCCGGTCGTGCCTTCGGCTCCTTCAACCTCCTCGTCAAGCGTGCACGGAGTACCAGGCGGTCTCGTGCGCAATCTCGGTCTCTTCGGCGCGGTTGCGGTCTCGCTCGCCGTCGTCGGTCCGAGCATGTCGGTGAGTCTCAATCCGCAGGCCATGGCGCAGCAGGTGGGCGGAGCCGTGCCCGTGGTCTTCGTCATGGCCCTCGTCCCGCTCGCGACTATCGCGCTGGCCTTCATCGTGCTTACACGCAGGCACGGCACTGCCGGCTCGCTCTACACGCTGGTCGGCCTCGAGCTCGGTCCCAGGGCAGGCGCCATTTCCGGCCTGTGGCTGCTGACCGCCTATTGCGCCTTCACCGGGCTCACATCCGCCTCCTTCGGCATCTTCACCGTGGGCTTCGTCGAAGCCGCGTTCGACGTCACCATCCCCGCCGGCATCACGTTCCTGGTCATGGCGGCCGGCCTGCTCCTCGCGTGCGTCTTCGCTATCCGCCCCGCGCGCCTGGCCGGCCACGTGCTCCTGGCGATGGAGGGGCTGACGATGACCCTCATCACCATCACGGTGGTGATCACGTTCTACAAACTCGTCACAGTCGGCGGCCCGCAGGGGCAATCCGTGGACTTCTCCGAGTTCAGCCTGACAGGAGTGACCACGGGAGCGCTGGGTCTGGCCCTCACCTTCGCCATCCTCTCGACCGCTGGCTTCGAGGGGTCGGCGGCCGCGGGCGAGGAGACTCGCAACCCCACGCGCAACGTGCCGCTGGCGATTCTGCTCACCGCCATCCTCGTTAACGTCTTCTACGTCATCGTCACCTCAGTAGCCGTTTGGGGTTTCGGCACGTCATCGGCGGAGGTCCAGCAGTTCATCAACAGCGCCTCGCTTCCCGGCGATCTCGCTGATATGTACGTGTCTGTCGCTCTGGGTGACCTCATCACGCTCGGTGGGGCCATCAGTTCCCTCGCCTGCATGATCGCCGCCCAGATCGCGGGTGGTCGAATCATGTATGCCTTTGCGCGCGATGGGCTCTTCCCACGCCGACTCGCCGTGTTGTCGCCACGCTGGTGGACGCCGGTGCTGGGCAGCACCGTCACGGCGGTTGTCGCTGCGGCCATGGTGGCGCTGTCGATGCTGCCGACGGCGGCAGACCCGTTCTCCGTCTTCGAACTCGTCAGTGACTATGCCGGCGTGATGATCGTGTCAGCGTACGGCGCGGCATGTGTTGCGGCGGCCGCGGTGATGTGGGCCAGAGGCGGGAGGGTTCGCCTGGCAAGCATCGTTCCCATGTTCGGCGTCGTGATCGTGCTCATCGTCATGTACTTCTCGCTCTTCCCGCTGCCTAGCGGATGGGAACTCGTGGCGCCGCTCGCCGGCGTGACGACGGTGCTGGCGATGGTGGTAGTGGGCCTTGTGGTCAGCGGACGTGCGGCGGCACGAACGGCGGCTTCGTGACGGTGAAGCGTGCCTGACGGCCGCGCACGTCGACGATGACCTCGTCGCCCTCGGCGATGGCGGGGTCGAGCAGGGCGAGTCCGATGC
>CAINGG010000279.1 GCA_903848435.1 uncultured Actinomycetes bacterium
CCTGCACCGCGCTGGCTTCCGCGGACGTCGGTGGTGGCGGATTCCCTGGCCGTCGATACGCCCGACGGGATGGTCGTCCTCGAGGGTGAGGACCCTCGCGGACGCGAGATCGAACGAGCCCTCGCTGCAGACGCGCCGCTGGCGCCCGTGTTGCCGGGGCTGGGAATCGGCTGGGTGCTCGTGGAAGTGGGCCAGCCCCCGGGCCTGGGGCCCCGGCTCCTCGATGGCCTGACCACTGTCCGGGAGGGCCCCGATCTGATCCTGTACGCCGTCCCGGGCCCGGTCGCCTCGCTCGCGGCGCCGGCGTACGCCCCGTGGGTGATTGCCGCAGACCTCGCGGTCGCGGCGCTCCTGGCCCTCGGCGGCATCGTGGCCCTCGGAAGGGCCCTGCGGGCGCGTCATCGGAGAGATGAGGGCGTCGCATCGGAACCTTTGGTACGGTGACGGCTCCAGGGAGGTCAGCATGGGCGGCGGAATCGTCGGGATCGTCATCGCGTCGGTTGTCGGTGCCGTCCTGGCCGGCGGAGCCTCCTTCGGCATCATCTCGTCACAGACGGCGGTGCCCCCGACCGTCGACGCGCCCTACGTCGTCTACGGCAGCAACAACTAGCCGCTCATCTTGATTGCTCGGCCGCCTCACTGAGGATGGCCTCGAAGGCTTCTGCGGCGGCGTCCCAGGTGTACTGCGCGGCATTCGACCTCGCCTGGGCGCCGAGCTTGTCGCGTAGCGGGTCGTCCGCGAGGAGCGCCTGGAGCGCTCGACCGAATTCAGCCTCGCTGTCGGCCACGAGGATCCCTGTCTCGCCGTCCACGATCGACTCCGTGACGCCCCCGGCGTCGCGATAGGCGACGGTCGGCACGCCGGCCAGGGCTGCCTCCACCACCACGATTCCCCAGCCCTCCTTGAGCGATGGCAGCGCCATCACCCAGGCACGCGCCAACTGCCGCGCCTTTTCCTCTTCGGTCACGAAGCCGGTGAATTCCACGATGTCGGCCACCCCGGCCTCCGCTGCCGCATCGACGAGGCGATCGCGCCACCAGCCGTCGCCGACGACGGCGACGGTGAGGCCGGGGAACTGCGGGCGCAAGCGTGCGGCGGTTCGAAAGACATGCTCGAAGCGCTTATGCGGCACCAGGCGCCCCATGACGATGATGCGCGGGTGCCGGTCGCGATCGGGACTTGGGTCAAGCGCTGGAGGGTTGACGCCTGGGTGCACGACGGAGATGCGGGCCAGGTCGACCCCGAGCGTGGCGAGCTCTCGCGCCGATGTGTGCGAGCAGGAGATGTAGCGGTGCTTGCGGTAGACGCGCGGTGCCAGGCGCGATTCGACCCACCATCCGACGCGTGCTCGGACGGGGTCGTAGACGACGGGCCACTGCTCGCGATGCACGTGATGGCAGAGGACGACGGTGGGGGTCGGCACCGCCCATGGAGCCAGGAAGGGAATGCCGTTCTGGGTATCGACGATGACGTCGAGTGGCCCCAGCGAACCGGAGCGCAAGAGGCGGCGCGCCTTTTGATAGACCGTCAGCTTGCTGCCTACCCGCACGAGCCGGACTCCGTCGACGACCTCCAGATGGGGCGCCGAGCCATGCGTCGCGCAGATCTGGGTCACCGCGTGGCCGCGGTCCACGAGGCGCCGGGCGATCTCGTGCACGTACACCTCGGAACCGCCGCCTTCCGGGTTGGCGGTGTCCCGCCAGTTCAGGAAGGCGATGCGCACCCCGACACGGTAACCCCGCGGCGATCGTGATCTTCGTGCCGGGGAATAACCCCGTCCGCTGAGGTACCGTCGATCGGTGTCCACGAGGGGCGAGGCCGACGTCGTACCAGCGGCCTTCCGTGCCACCTGGGCCAGGTCCGTGCACCTTTTCCGCTCGTTCCTCGTCGAGCAGACCGATCCCGATCGCTTCTACGGCGAGTTGGCGGTGGACTCCGCGGCGCAGGTCGATTCCTGGCATCCGCTCCAGGGCGCGTTGCTGCTCGATGTGGGCGGGGGACCCGGATTCTTCGCCGAGGCGTTCGAACGACGCGGCGCCACCTACGTGGCGCTGGACGCCGATGCTGGCGAGATGCGGCTGCACGGTCGCGAGCCCGGACCTCGCACCGTCCTGGGCAGTGGCACGGCCCTGCCGTTCGCGGACGGCTCGTTCGACGTCGTGTACTCCTCCAACGTGCTCGAGCATGTCGCCGACCCGTGGACGATGGCCGACGAGATGGTGCGGGTGACCCGGGCGGGCGGCACCGTGATCTGCTCCTACACGCTGTGGTGGGGGCCGTGGGGCGGTCACGAGACGGCACCGTGGCACCTGCTGGGGGGAGACTTCGCAGCCCGCCGCTACCAGCGCAAGCACCACCGTCCGCCCAAGAATGCGTACGGCCGCAGCCTCTTCCCGGTCACCGCCGCAGCGGGCGTCCAGTGGGCGCATGAGCGCGCGGACGCGCAGGTCATTGCCGTAGCCCCGCGCTACCTGCCCCGGAGCCTGGCCTGGATCTCGCGTGTCCCCGGATTGCGCGAGGTGGCGTCGTGGAACCTCGTCATCGTCCTGCGCCGCCGGGCCGTCGATGTCGGCACCTGATACCGCGGCCATTCGCCCCGGCGAAGCGGCGCTGACACACTCATCCGGTCCTGCGGGCACCGAGCGACCTGCGCCCGACCCTCGCCTGTCACACAGACTGCGGCTCGCCGCGGCCTGCGCCGTGCTCGCGGCTCTCACCTTCATCCAGGACCCCGGTCGTGTCGCGGCCGATACCAAACTCGACCTCGGGGTAGATCCGGCGGGCTTCCTGGCTCGCGCCCTGGATCTGTGGGAGCCGCTCGGGTTCTTCGGCCAGTTGCAGAACCAGGCTTACGGATACCTGTTCCCGGTCGGGCCCTTCTTCGTCGTGGGAGATCTCGCAGGTCTGCCCGCGTGGGTGGTCCAGCGGCTGTGGTGGTCAGCCCTCCTCATCGCAGCGTTCCTGGGCACAGTGCGCCTTGCCCGCTACCTCGGCATCTCCTCGCCGACAGCGCGCATCGTCGCGGGCCTGGCCTTCGCGCTTGCGCCGCGCATGGTCACCGAGATCAGCGTCGTCTCGGTCGAGGTGCTGCCGTTTGCGATCGCGCCCTGGGTGGTGATCCCTCTGGCGTCTGCGGCCGAAGGCCGGAGGGGGCTCCGTCCGGCTGCCGCACTGAGCGGCGTCGCGGTCCTGTGCGCCAGCGGTGTCAACGCCGTGGCCACGGTCGCGATCCTGCCGTTGGGGTCCTGGTGGATCCTTACCCGCTTCCGCGGGCGTGCCCGCGTCGCCGTCGGTGGCTGGTGGCTGCTTTCGGTGGCATTGGCGTGTCTGTGGTGGGCGATCCCGCTTGTGTTGCTGGGCAGGTATTCACCGCCGTTCCTCGACTGGATCGAGTCCTCGTCGGTGACGACGCTGGTCACCACCCCCGACACGGTTCTGCGGGGTACGTCGCACTGGGTCGCCTACGTCACCGACACCGGCGGTCCCGCCTGGCCGGGTGGCTTCCAACTTGTTGCCATGCCGGCGCTCATCCTGGTGACCGGGATCGTCGCCGCCCTCGGTCTCGCGGGCCTATCGCTTCGATCCACGCGGTATCGCGCATTTCTCATCGGCTCACTGCTACTGGGCGTGGTGCTGGTATCGCTGGGACACCTGGGCGATGTCAGCGGCTTCATGGCCGAGCCCATGCGCGCGTTGCTGGACGGCGCGCTCGCGCCGCTGCGCAATACGCACAAGTTCGATCCGCTCATCCGGCTCCCTCTAGCGCTGGGCGTTGGCTTCCTGGCTCAGCGGTTGCTGCTTGCAAGGCATGACTGGCAGCGCCGGGTCAGCGTCACGGCACTCATCGCGCTGATCGCCCTGGGGGCGTGGCCCATGCTCACCGGGGTGCTGACCCGCGATCGGTCCTACGAGAGCATCCCGGCGTACTGGACGCAGGTGGCCGACTGGCTGGCAGCAGCGGATCCATCGGGGAAGGCGCTGATCGTGCCGGGCTCGTCCTTCGGCATCTATTCATGGGGACGCACCCAGGACGAGCCGCTCCAGCCGCTGGCGACAACCCCGTGGGCGGTGCGCGACGCTGTCCCGCTGTCGAGCGCGGGCAACATCCGCTGGCTCGATGGCGTCCAGGAGCGCCTCGACACCGGTCGAGGCTCCCCGGGTCTGGCCGACGCCCTTGCCCGTGCAGGGGTTCGCTACATCGTTTTGCGCAACGACATCGATGCGCGTCGGAGTGAGGCTCCGCGCGCCACGCTTCTCAGGCAAGCCCTGTTCCGCTCTGGCGGCTTCACTCCCGTCGCGGGTTTCGGGCCGGCGCTCACTCCCTACCGCACCGAAACGACCGTGGTCGACAACGGCCTGCAAGACACCACCGCCGCCGTCGAAATCTGGGCCGTTGACAGCCCTTACGCCGCTTCGGATGCGCGCGTGTGGCTACGCGACGCCGACCGGGTGCTGGGGGCGAGCGGCGCCGCCGAATCCGTCATCGACCTCTCCGATGCCGGCGTGCTCGGAAGCCGGGCGGTCGTCATCGCCGGGGACGAGGGCCCCCTCGCCGACGTCAGCGGCGTTGTCCTCGATCGGGGGGTCACGGACGGCTATCTGCGGACCGAGGTTGGCGTGGGCCGCTCGCGCGATAACCGATCGGAGGCGATGACGGCCGATCAGGAATTCCGGCAGGAACGCCGCGTCCACGATTTCTACCCGGTCGACCCGACCGATCGACAGGCCGTGGCGGAGTTCCGCGGTGGTTTCGCGAGCGCGTCGTCGAGCGGGAGCGATCCCACGGCCCTGCGCGCACGCGACCCGGCAGCGTCCCCGTGGGCGGCCATCGATGGCGACCCGCTGACGGCGTGGGTGTCCGGCGATCTCGAGCCTGGCGTGGGCCAGTGGTGGCAGGTCGAATCGGATGAGGAATTCGCGGTGGACCGCATCGGCGTGCGCCTGGTCGTGGGAGGGGTGGCTGGCACCGCCCCTGCGGAGATCCTCGTCACCACGGACGCGGGCCAGCTTGCGGTGCCGGTCGAGCCGACAGATTCCCGGCAATACCTGTCGGTGCCACCGGGCCCCACGCGTCATCTTCGACTGACCCTCACGGGTGTCGTGGGTGGAGGGGCTGGTGAAGCCTTCGGCCTCAGTGACGTCGAGCTCCCTGTTGAGATCGAGCGCACCATCCGCACAACCGGGTCGTCCGACGGAGGGCCCATCGTCCTGACCGCACGACGCGGCGAGTCGTCGTCATGCGTCGCCGTGGCAGGGCAACTGGTGTGCTCGGCGGCCCTGGGAAGGGCGGGGGAGGAGCGCGCGGGCATTTCCCGGATCGTGCAGGTAGCTGAACCCACGACGTATCGCGTTAGCGTTGCGGTGCGCCCGCGCCCGGGCGTCGGCCTGGACTCCGTCCTGGAGCCGATCTTCGCCGCGTCACCCAAAGCGACCGCGTCGAGCGTGGCCACCAGCGATCCGGCGTCGCGGCCCCAGGCGGTGATCGATGGCGTTGAGTCCACGGCGTGGATCGCATC
>CAINGG010000280.1 GCA_903848435.1 uncultured Actinomycetes bacterium
GCGGTTGCCGCCGCCTACACGCTCGCGGCGGCATTTCTCAATCCGCTGGGATCGCGACTCGTCGACCGGTGGGGGCAGAGCCGCATCGTGACTGTGCTCGTCACCGTCAACGTCACGATGCTGCTCCTGCTGGCGTACGCCGCCACGTCATCGTGGCCCACGATCGCGCTGATCGCCTTCGCCGGGCTGGGCGGGGCGACCCAGCCGGCCACCGGGGCGCTGGTGCGCGCGCGCTGGGCCGCTGCGCTCGGGAGCCATCCCTCGCTGCGCACAGCGTTCGCCTTCGAAAGCGTCCTCGACGAGTTCATCTTCATCATCGGGCCGCCGCTGGCCACCTTCATCGCGGTCGCGATCGACTCGGCGGCGCCGCTCATCCTGTGCGCTGCACTCGTGGGCGGTGGCAGCCTGCTGCTGCTCGTCCAGCGCTCGTCCGAACCTCCTCCCACGCCCCGCGCGGCCGGGTCAGGAGGGTCGCTGCTGCGTATGACCGGCGTCCCCGTCGTCGTCGTCGCGTTCATTGCGATCGGCGCCGTGTTCGGCAGCGTAGACGTGGTCACGGTGGCCGCCGCTGATGCGGAGGGACGGCGCGGCGCGGCCGGGATCGTCCTCGCGGTCTACGCAGTGGGATCCATGGCTTCGGCGCTCGTCCTGGGTGCCCGCAGCCAGGCGCGTGACGACTCATCGCTCCCCCGGCACCTGTTGATCGCAGCGGCAGCGCTCGCGCTCGTCACCGTCCCGCTCATCTTCGTCTCCGGTCTCGTGGCCATTGGCGCGATGGTGCTCCTGGCCGGGCTGACCGTGTCGCCGGTCCTCATCACGGGCTTCGCGCTCGTCGAGCGCCTGGTGATCCCGGCCAGGCTCACCGAGGGACTCACGTGGGCAACCTCCGGCATCGGCCTCGGCGTGGCCCTATCCGCGGCCCTGTCGGGCTGGCTCGTGGACCACTTCGGCCTGCGCGCGGGCTTCCTGGTCACCGCTGTCGCGGCCCTGGTCACGCTCGCGGTGACGGCCGCTGGCTACCGGACCCTGGTGCGCGGTACCGGGGGCGGCGTCGGTCGCACCGCCGATCCGCGCCGTACCTAGCCGGACCCCCTGCCCGGTCGTATACGGTCGTCCTCGACATCGGCCCCGCGGACACCCCGCGCGGCCCCGCCCGCAAGACATGGGGAGTACGTCCTGGACACGCTTGGTCCCAAGGAGATCCAGGCGCGAATCCGTGCCGGCGCCACGCCGGAGGAGCTCGCGCAGGACACGGGCGTGCCGGTCGATCGCATCATGCGATTCGCGGGCCCTCCCCTCGCCGAGCGATCCTGGACCAGCGACCAGGCGCGCGCCACTGTCGTGCGTCGCGACGATGGCGACGCCACCCTCGAGGACATCGTGATCACGGCCGCTGTCGCCGATGGTGCTGATGCCAACGCCGTGTCATGGGACGCCTGGCGTCGTGACGACGGGCGCTGGTCGGTGGTGGCCGCCTACTCCATCGATGGGTCCGACCGCATCGTCACCTGGGTCTACGACGCGCGTGTGCGTAGCGTCCACGCGGACGACGAGGCGGCCCGCCGCCTGTCGGGTGATGACAAGGTCGTGCCCCTTCACTCGGCGCGTTCGGCATCACGGGCGACCCTCATCGTCGCGCGCGAGGAGCCTGAGCCCGAGGTCGAGATCATCGATGTCGTCGACATCGAGATGGACGAGCAGGGCGAGTTGATCGAGGTCGTGGAGTCGATCGAGGTCATTGACGTCGAGCCCGAGCAGCCCGCCAAGGGCAAGAAGGGGCGGCGAGCCAGCGTGCCGAGCTGGGACGAGATCCTCTTCGGCGCCGGCCAGCCCGACGCCTAGCCCCCGGGGGCGAAGGGCAGGGGCTGCGGCGACTGATGCTCGCGCGCCGCGCGGTCAGCCGTGATGCCCCGGCGATGATGCAGGCGGCAGAGCACTTCGTAGGCCACCACTCCCACTCCGACGTCGCCCACGACGACCTGGTCGCCCTGGCGCACGATCTCGCCGTCGACGGTGCGCGCCTGATGCGTCGCCCTTCGCCCGCACCAGCACAGGGACGCCACTTGGAGAACCTCGACGCGATCAGCGAGCTCGATCAGGCGCGCCGATCCGGGGAAGAGTCGCGTGCGGAAATCCGTCGTGATGCCGAAGGCGAAGACATCGATGCCGAGGTCGTCGACGATCGCCGCCAATTGATCCACCTGCTCGGGCGTATAGAACTGAGCCTCGTCGCA
>CAINGG010000281.1 GCA_903848435.1 uncultured Actinomycetes bacterium
AGCAGCCCTGCGAGGATCGGAAGGGACGGGCGGCTCGGCAGCGTGCGCGCCGCCCAAGCGACCGCGTCGGCGAGCGCATCGCGCTCGACCCGGAACTTCACCTGATGTCCCTCCTGATCGCCTAGGCGCGTCATCCTGCCACTGCCGGACTACAGCGGCTAGGGGGCCGTGACTTGTCCACACGGACCTGGGCCGATGTCTGGTGTTTGTCATCTTCGATAGATATCTACCGTCATCGTCGTAGGGACCGTGGATTCTGTGGACTGAGGCCATCAGCCCACGTCACGGTGGACACCACCCTGTCGGCAAGCCTGTGGATAACTACCGGCCGGCCGGGGATGGCCGTGGAGTCCGGCTCGGTTGTCCAACGCCGCCCCCACAAAGTCACCCACTTATCCACAGATTGCGTGGTTGGGAGCCTCGGTATGAGGAGGCTGTCCACAGGTCGTCCCCAACTGGGGATCCCGCGACACCTGCTCGTTACCCACCCACCCGAGTGAGCAGCTGTGCTGATGGCCCCCTCAGGGCAGCCTGGTACGCCTGCACACTCGGCGGGAGGGGTCCTAGGCCCGGGCCTGGGACTTGATGCGGGCGGTCAGGTCGGCGACCTGGTTGTAGAGGCTGCGACGCTCGCCGATCAGCTGACGAATCTTGCGATCGGCGTGCATCACGGTGGTGTGGTCGCGGCCACCGAAAGCCTGGCCGATCTTCGGCAACGACAGGTCGGTGAGCTCACGGCACAGGTACATCGCGATCTGTCGCGCGGTCACCAGCACTCGCGAACGCGACGTACCGCACAGATCGTCGACGCTCACACCGAAGTAGGCGGCTGTCGTCGTCATGATCTGCGCCGCCGTGATCTCGGGGCCGGCGTCGGTGGGGAAGAGATCCTTGAGCACGAGCTCAGCGAGGGCCAGGTCGACGGGTGCGCGGTTGAGTGAGGCAAACGCCGTGACGCGGATGAGGGCACCTTCGAGTTCGCGGATATTGCTCGAGACCTTCGACGCGATGAACTCCAGCACATCAGGCGGCGCCTGCAGTCGTTCCTGGGCGCTCTTCTTGCGAAGGATCGCGATACGGGTCTCGAGGTCAGGCGGCTGCACATCGGTGGTGAGGCCCCACTCGAACCGCGAACGCATGCGGTCCTCGAAGTCCTGCAGTTGCTTGGGCGCGAGATCGGAGGTGATGACGATCTGCTTATTGGCGTTGTGCAGCGTGTTGAAGGTGTGGAAGAACTCCTCCTGCGTCTGCACCTTGCCGGACAGGAACTGGATGTCGTCAACCAGCAGCACGTCGACATCGCGGTAGCGGCGCTGGAATGCGGCCGCTTTGTCATCGCGAATGGAGTTGATGAACTCGTTGGTGAACTCCTCGGAGCTGACGTAGCGCACCCGGGTGCCCTTGTAGAGGGTGCGGGCGTAGTGGCCGATGGCGTGCAGCAGGTGGGTCTTGCCCAGTCCGGAGCCGCCGTAGACGAAGAGGGGGTTGTAGGCCTTGGCCGGCTGCTCCGCCACGGCGATAGCCGCGGCGTGGGCGAAGCGGTTGGACGAGCCGATGACGAAGGTGTCGAAGGTGTACTTGGCATTGAGACGGCCGTCTTCGGTGCGCGAGCCCGGTGAGCCACTGCCCGGTCGGTCGACGGGAGCCTCAGCCTCGAGGTCGGGCAATTCCTCCTGGTACGTCGCGTCCGCCAGCGCATCGACCTCGTCCTCGTCGGAGGTGGCGGCAATGCCGGGGTCGACGGTGACCGCCAGGCGTACGTCGCGCCCGAGTTGGGCCGACAGCGCCGCGGTGACGACGGGGCGCAGACGGGTCTCGAGGACGTCCTTCGTGAAGTCGTTGGGGGCTGCGATCAAGGCGGTGTCCTCGACCAGGCCCAGGGGGCGGGTGAGGGCGACGAACGCCCGCTGCTGGGGGGTCAGCGAGCCGTCGGCGAGGGAGTCCAGGGCCAGGGTCCAAACCTCGGCAAGCTCCACGGTGGTCACGGTGGTCTCCACGGTGTCCCCTTCCCCTGTTGTCTCGCTCGTCCCACAGTTCCCACAAGGTTGTCCACAGGTGTGGACAGTGCTTCCGTGGCGACGGATTTCCTCATGCGCTGAGGAATCAGCGCCTGATCGGCGACCCTAGTCCTCGGTCTGTGGATGACTCAAGAGCGGGTCGGAACAGATGTGGATGACGTCGGCGTGTCGGTCGTGGAATCGTCCCAACGGGTGCTTGGATGCGCCACCGCTGGGTGGGGGTAGGGCCGGTTTGATCGACGTGGCAGACCTCTGTACCCTCGTAGGGCTCGTGAGTCACGGGCATCGCATCCAGGAGAGACCATGTCGAAGCGCACGTTCCAGCCCAACAATCGTCGTCGGGCGCGCACGCATGGCTTCCGTACCCGCATGCGCACTCGCGCCGGCCGCGCCATCCTCGCCGCTCGTCGCGGCAAGGGTCGTCAGCGCCTGTCGGCCTAGTCGTTCACCATCGCCGTAGGCCAGCGTGCTGCCGGCGTCCCATCGTCTCTCGCGAAGCTCGGATATCTCCGAGACGATCCGTCGTGGTGCCCGCGCTCGCCGTGGCGGTCTCGTGGTGCACCTGCACGCGACAACAAATTCGGCGCCCGCGCAGGCTGCTTTCGCCGTGGGCAAGTCGGTCGGCAACTCCGTCGTTCGACATCAGGTCGTACGCCGACTGCGCGCGTTGACACTGCCACTTCTTGCTGACCTTCCGGCCGGCACGAGGATCGTCGTACGCGCACTGCCGGAAGCGGCCACCGCATCCACCGACGAACTCGACCGTGATCTGCGGGCGGCACTGGCACGACTGCAGCGTGTCGACGATGCGCGTCCCCCAGGCGATGCGGCCACGAGCGCCTCGCAGGCAGTCGTCGACGTCGAGCATCACGCGCACGAGGACCCGCAACGCACCGGACTCGCCCGTATTGCGTGGTACGCCGGAGCGCCCCTGCGCTGGCTGATGATCGGTTTCGTGTGGGTCTACCGCCACACGATCTCGCCGATCCTGCCGCCGACCTGCCGCTTCCACCCGAGCTGCTCGGCGTACGCGTTCGAGGCGCTGCAGGTGCACGGGGCGGCCAAGGGTTTCGCGCTCGCGACGTGGCGCGTGCTGCGCTGCAACCCCTTCAACCTCGGTGGCCTCGACCCGGTGCCTCCACGGGGGCAGTGGCGGCCGGACATCCTCCCGGACGGCCAACCCCGGACCCCTGCGCAGGCCGTCGGCAGGGCCGCCTAATACTCTTCTAGTGCGGCGCAGTGCCGCCTTCCCATCCCCGGAGCGCGCGTGTTCATCATTGATTGGATCGGGACCGGCGTCAGCTGGATCCTGGTGCAGTTCCATGCGCTGTTCACCCTCATCGGGCTGAACCCCGCGAGTGGTTGGACGTGGGCCTTCTCGATCGTCGGTCTGGTCATCGTCATCCGCATCCTGCTGATCCCGCTCTTCGTCAAGCAGATCAAGGCGCAGCGCAATCTCCAGATCATCCAGCCCAAGATCAAGGAGATCCAGAAGAAGTACGCCGGCGACCGCGAGAAGCAGTCGCAGGAGATGATGAAGATCTACCGCGAGACCGGGACTAACCCGCTGGCATCCTGCTTGCCGATCCTGCTGCAGGCGCCGATCTTCTTCGCGCTCTTCCGGGTGCTCCAGGGCATCGCGATGTACAACCCCAACGATCCCAACTACACCGCCCCCGGCGTCTTTGCCTGGGAGGACTACGCCGACCTGCTTCCCCAGGCGCATGAGGCGTCCATCTGGGACGTGCCGCTGTACGGCTACTTCATGGGCGCCAACAACGAAAACCTCATCGCAGGCGGGTTCTCACCTCTGCACACGCAGATCCTGACGATGGTTCTCATCATCTTCATGACGGCGACGACGTTCATCACACAGCGCCAGCTCATCGTCAAGAACTCCGCCCCCGACAACCCCATGGTGCGCCAGCAGAAGATCCTGCTCTACGTCTTCCCGGTGATCTTCGCCGTCGGTGGCATCAACTTCCCGATGGGCGTGCTCATCTACTGGCTGACCACGAACCTCTGGACGATGGGCCAGCAGTTCTACGTCATTCGCAATAACCCGCAGCCCGGCACTCCCGCCTACGACGCCTGGGAGAAGCGCAAGTCCGACAAGGCCGCCCGGAAGGCGGGCCCCGCGCCCACCCCCGAGGTCACCGCCGAGGAGGAGCCGGCCGCGGCACCCGTACGTGTTCAGCCGAAGAAGGTGCCGCGCAGCAAGCGCGGCAAGGGCTCCTCCAGCGGGGGAGCACCGACGAAGGGATCAGCGACGTGAGCACCGAGACCAGCGAGGCCGCCGAGACGACGGAGAAGGAAGCCCCGCCCGCCGATCTGCTGGAGAAGGAAGGCGACGCTGCTGCCGACTACCTCGAGGCCCTGCTCGACATCTGCGATCTCGACGGCGACATCGACATCGATGTCGAAGGAGATCGCGCGCAGGTGTCCATCGTCGAGGTCAACTCCGGCGATCTGTCGATCCTCGTCGGCCCCGACGGCGAGGTGCTCGACGCCTTGCAGGACCTCGCGCGCCTGGCCGCCACCCAGGCCACCGGTCATCGTTCGCGACTGATGCTCGACATCGCGGGCCACCGTCTGGCGCGCCGCAAGGAGCTCGAGCAGATCGCGCAGGCGGCCATCGACGAGGTGCAGTCCACCGGCGAGCCGGTGCGCCTGGCTGCGATGAATGCTTTCGAGCGCAAGGTCGTGCACGACGTCGTCACCAATGCCGGCCTGGTCAGCGAGTCCGAGGGCGTGGACCCCGATCGGCGCATCGTCGTACGCGCCTCCTGAGACATGACCGACGGCGAGCTTCCCCCGGCTCCCCCCGAGGTTGCCTCGGTCGTCCCTGACGATCCGGCGCGTGCGCGCCTGCAGTCCTACGCCGAGTTCCTCGCCAGTGCGGGCGTGGAGCGCGGTCTGCTCGGGCCGCGCGAGGTTCCCCGACTCTGGGACCGACACCTGCTCAACTGCGCGGTCGTCGCCCCGATGGTGCCGGCGGGTGCGCATGTCATCGACGTCGGATCGGGTGCGGGCCTGCCGGGCCTGGTGTGGGCCATCGTGCGCTCGGACATCACGCTGACCTGCCTGGAGTCATTGCAGCGCCGCGCGACGTACCTCGAGGAGGCCGTGGGGGCTCTCGGCCTGACCGATCGAGTATCGGTCGTGCGAGCGCGCGCCGAGGATGTCGTACGCGGTCGTGCGAGCGAGAGCTCACTGCGCGGTGATGTCGTGACCGCGCGTGCGGTCGCACCACTCGACAAACTCGCCGGTTGGACCGTGCCGCTGCTCAAGCCCGGTGGCGACCTGCTCGCGCTCAAGGGCCAGTCCGCCGCGGACGAGGTCGAGGCCGCGCGCACGGTGCTGGAGCGGTTGGGCATCGACAGCGTCGAGATCGTGCAGTGCGGCGAGGGCATCGTCGACCCGCCTACAACGGTCGTGCGAGCCCGCAAGGCGCGCTAGGTGGCAAGCGCGTAGACGGAGTAGCCGAGCGAGACCACGGCTGCGATCGCGATCACCGTTCGCGAGAGCCGGACCGCCTGTTCCTGGGTGAGCCGGTGTCGCAGGAGGCCACCGGCGAACGTGCCGGCGATGAGGCATCCCACGGCAATGGCGTAGAACCACCACGGCAGTGCGGGCAGGCCGAGGATCGGCAGGCTCACGATGTCGATGCCGATGAACACCAACTGCAGGGTGCGCAGGAAGTCGCCGTGCGGCCAGCCTTGACTGATCAGGTACGACGCGACGGGCGGTCCGCCCACCCCGGCGTAGGTGTTGATGGCGCCACTCCACACCCCCGCCGTTGCGCCGGCTACGACGCCAGAGCCGGAGCGCCAGGCGATGAGGGTCACAAGAGAGAGCAGGGCAGAGAGCGCGACAAGGATCGGCATGACCGCGTCGGGAATGAGCCGCACCATGCCGAAGCCGATGACGACCCCGACGGCGAGCGCGGGTCCGAGGACCTTGAAGGCGTCCCAGCGGATGCGGCCCTTCTCGCGCGTGAGCAGCCAGCCGTTTTGCAGAAGCGCGCACAGGTTGATGAGGCCGACCGATTGCGGCCCGGGCATGATCGCGTTGACGATGGGC
>CAINGG010000282.1 GCA_903848435.1 uncultured Actinomycetes bacterium
AACACTCTTTCCCTACACGACGCTCTTCCGATCTGCACGTACGTCGAGTGGACGCGAACGCGCCAGCATGCGCGAGAGCGACTGGACCTCGCCGCTGGCGCTCGGGGCCGGCGAATCCATAACGGCGACACCGGCGGCGCGGACCGATGACGCAGGTGCGCCCGCGACAGGCGCGGCCGTGGCGCTGCCAACCGCGACAGCCGACAGCACCAGGGTCGCACCCAGCACGACTGCGAGGGCTGGACGCGCAGGATTGACACGTTGACACCTCATCCGACGACCCTAACCCAGGGCCTGAGCGGAAGCAGGGCCCAATGTCACGCCTCGGAGGGCTTCTCGGTGATACACCCGGTCGTCAAGGTGTTGGCGTCGTAGACCGTGCGGCCGACATTGCTCTCGTAGGCGCGTGCTGCTACCGCGACGTCGGCGAGCAGCGCATCCTTCAGGGATGGCTTGAGATACAGCGCGGGGCACAGATGCTGCGGACGTCCGTCTGACGTCTGCGTCAAGATGCCGATCTCGTAGAGCGCGAGGTCGTTGAGGTAGAGCTGGCTCTGCTCGGTGTACCAGCTCGCTTCGGCGATCACCTGACCTGCGACGACCTTGTCACCCTGCTTCACCACGGGGCTCATGACGTGCTCGTGCTCCCAGGTGGCGATGGTGCCGAAACCACTTCCGGTGTTGGGGTCGGTCTGGCAAGCCGGCTGACCGTTGACGGAAACCCCAATGCCAATCGAGTAGTCATTGCTGTAGGTGACCGGGATCTTCTTCACGGAGCAGACCGTGCCGCTGACGATGGAGTGCACCTTGGTGCCCTTCGGCACGATGAAGGTCATCTGCGGGTCGATGAAGTTGGGCGGGTCAGTGGGCCTCGTGGGGCCCCCGCCGTAGTAGACGATGGGGCCCGCGAGGACGCCGAGGATGCTTTCGCCTATCGGGCCGACATAGATATCGCCCGACTTCTTGGTCGCAGCGTCGTAGGGCGAGGTGGACACACCCCATGTCTCGATCACCGCGGGGATCTGGCCGCCGGGCGTCGGGCCGGGGTTGGGACCGGGCCCGGGGTTGGGGCCGGGGCCGGACTGCCTGGCCCACACCAGCTTGCCCTTTGCATTGCGCTGGCAGATGAGCATCTGCCCGGGCCTCACCTCATAGGTTGCGCCCTCCTTGGTGCAGGGCTTGCCGGGCGCTGGCTTGGCCGGCTTCTTCGCTTCGGCCGGCATCGCGGCGAGCACGGCGGCAGCGACGGCAGCGGCAACAGCCCCAGCTGCCAGTCGCTTGATCATCGGGGACACGGACAACGGGACCTCCGGGGGTGAGGAACTCCATCACTACTCGGCCCCAAGAGTAGAGCACCGCAAGGGTCCATGGCCCGGTCGCAGGACGACGAAGCGCGCAACTAGGGCACCAGCCGAACGACCGTCGACGTACCCCAGCCGTCGTCCGTGCCCGCCTGGATCTGCACGCGGTAGCTGCGACCCATTCGAAGGTCGCTCGCGCGTGCGAATGCCGCACTGAGGTAGGTC
>CAINGG010000283.1 GCA_903848435.1 uncultured Actinomycetes bacterium
CGGCAGCACGCAGCGACTCATCACGCGGAGCGACGAGCAGGCCGGGCTTGGTGCAGAACTGACCGGCGCCGAGGGTGAAGGACCCGACCCAGCCCTCCGCGATAGCGACGCCGCGTTCACGCGCAGCGTCGGCGGTGACGAAGATCGGATTGATGCTGCCGAGTTCGCCGAAGAACGGGATCGGGCGCGGGCGATCAGCTGCGAGTCGCGCGAGCGCGAGGCCGCCGCGCTGACTGCCCGTGAACGCCACCGCCTCGATGCGGTCGTCCTGCACGAGGTCGATACCGGACTGAAGGTCGTGCGACACCATCGTGAGCATGCCCGCGGGCGCGCCTGCAGCGGCGAGCGCATCCTGACCGATGGCCATGACGGCGTCGGCAAGGCGAGGGTGACCGGGATTGGGCTTGACCACGACCGGGCATCCGGCCGCGAGCGCTGACGCGGTGTCGCCGCCGATGGTGGCGAAGGCAAACGGGAAGTTGGACGCGGAGAACACGGCGATCGGTCCGAGTGGCACGTTCATGCGACGCAGGTCCGGCCGGGGAGGCGTGGCATCCGGCAGGGGTTTGTCGAGGACGACGCCGAGGAAGGATCCCTCGCGCACGACCTGGGCCATGAGCCGGAGCTGGCCGGTCATGCGGCCGACCTCGCCGGTGAGTCGATCGACACCGAGTCGCGATTCCTCGACCGCGATCGGCACGAGGTCGTCGCGGGCCGCATCCAGTGCATCGGCCATCGCCTCCAACCAGGCTGCGCGTGTAGCGAGGTCGCTGTCGGCGACAGCTGGGGCGGCGGCGTGCGCGGCAGCGCAGGCAGCGTCGACGCTGATGACTCGGGTCACGCGGATCCTCCTTGGGCGATACGTGCACTGACGACGGCGTCTTCCCAGCCCATACCCATGCTCTTGAAGACGCGCGAGCCCTGGTCGGGGACGCTGACGGTGCGGTGAGCGATCTGCTCGAGGTCGGCATCGATGTCGTCGGGCGTCATGAGCCCGGCGTTGATCGCGCAGACGACGTCACCAGCCTCGCGCAGGGCGGATGTGCGCTCCTCGACCGCGACGAACGACCGGGCGACGAGTTCAGCCGGCAGCTCGCAGCAGTCGGGCGAGTGCGTGCCGACCGCCACGGCGGCCACGTCGTCGCGGGCATCGGCCGCGTCGAAGAGGGCCGAGGTCGCCGTCGTGGCACAGACGATGATGCGGGCCTCGCGGAGCGCCGGCCCCGCGTCGTCGGAGTGGACGAGCTGGAATTCGACGTCGATATGGCGCAAGGTCGCGTCGGTAACCATGTCGACGGCGCGCTCGGGGCGGCGGGCCACGACCGTCACCTTGCGGATCGGCCACTCGGCGATGATCGCGTCGATGTGGGCGCGAGCCTGCGGACCGGCGCCGAAGACAACGAGGCTGTCGCAGTCCGGCTTCGCGATGGCCCGTAGCGCGACGATGCTCACCGCCGTCGTCCGCATGACGGTCAGCGCTGCGGCATCCATCACCACCGTGGGCGCGAGCGAGACGGGATCGAAGACGACGTGCACGCCCTTGATGCGAGGGTCGGGACGGTCGGCGTCATGGTGGATGGTGACGAGCTTGACCGTCGGCACACCGGTCATGCGGCTCGGCATCAGCAGGAGTTCGCCCGGTGGTAGCTCGATGAAGGAGCGCGGCGGATCGGGCTCGCCCGGAAGCCCGGTGCGCAGCGCCTCTTCGAGTGCATCCGCGCACTCGCTGATGGTGGCGGCCGCGTAGGTGGCCTTCTCGTCGAGGAATCGCACGCTCACGGCGACATCCTGTCGCTGGCGATGGCACCCAGCGGCACCGGGACGGCTACCGGACGATAGGAGCCGCCGATGAGTGAGGCGGCAGAGTCGAATCCGCACAGACCGTCGACCGCGGGAGCGCACACGCGCCCCTGGCACCAGCCCATGCCCGCGCGGGTCAGCAGTTTCACCGAGCGGGCGTCTCGGGCACCCAGGTCGTTCACCGCACTGCGGACCTTGGCCGCCGACACTTCCTCGCATCGGCACACGATCGTGGTGTCGTCAACTTCGTCTCGCCAGCCGTCCCGTACGGGGAAGGTCGCGTGGAGGGCATCGGCGAATCCGCGTAGCTTCACGACGTCGCGCATTCCGCGATCAATGGCACTC
>CAINGG010000284.1 GCA_903848435.1 uncultured Actinomycetes bacterium
AGCCGGCCCAGCTCACGGCGGACACGCTCGCGAAGGCAGGTCCCATGGACCCCACCGAGGCCTCACCGGCCAGGAGCCCGGCGATCATGACGGCAAGACCGCCCCACAGGAGTTGGTAGACGGTCGTGACGAGGGTGTTGCGCGGCAGGTCGAGAGTGCGCGAGCGCCATGAGAAGTACGCATAGGTGATGCTGGCCACCACCATCATGGCCGACCAGAAGGCCACGACACCCGTGCTCTCGCCCGACAGTGGTGCGATGCCACCCGGCAACAGCATGGCGCCAACGCCCACGATGCCGATCGCAACACCGAGCCACGTGCGCCAGCCGACGCGATCCCCGGAGGCAACGCGCAGGAGGATCATCCACAGGGGCACCGTGGCGCCGATGAGGGCAGCGACTCCCCCGGGTATGTGCGTCAGGGCCAGGGCGACGAGCGCCGCCCAGATGCCGATGATGCCGATACCAGCGAACGCTGTCGTGCCGATCTGCCGCCTGGTGATCGCGAGTACGCGCGGCCCGCGCACGATCACCAGGATCGCAGCGAGAAGCACCGCGCCGAAGGCGTAGCGCGCGCCCGCCGCGAGAAGCGGCGGCATCGTCTGCACCATGGCCGAGGTGCCCAGGAACGTCGTGCCCCAGACGATCCACAGCGTGATGAGCGGTGCCCACGTGCGAACAGGCGAGGGGCCCGTGTCCACCTCGGTGGACACGGGCCCCTCGCGCATGCCTCGAAGGCTAGCCGTCAGTGGCTATGCCCGTGGTGGCCGTGACCGTGGCTGTGCCCGGCCTCCGGCTCCTCCTCCTTCTTTTCGACGACCAGCGCCTCAGTGGTGAGGAGCATGCCGGCGATGGAGGCGGCGTTGGACAGCGCGGACTTGGTGACCTTGACCGGGTCGATGACGCCCGCGGCGATGAGGTCCTCGTAGGTGCCGGTGGCCGCATTGAGGCCCTGGCCCGCGGGGAGCTCGGACACCTTGTTGACGACGACGTAGCCCTGCTCGCCGGCGTTCTCGGCAATCCAGCGCAGCGGCTCGACGGCCGCCTTGGCGACGACGACGACGCCGGTCGCCTGGTCACCGGAGAGGCCGAGCTCACCGGACAAGGCCTTGCTGGCCTGCACGAGAGCGGTGCCGCCACCGGAGACGATGCCCTCGTCGATCGCGGCGCGCGTCGCGGAGACGGCGTCCTCGACGCGGTGCTTCTTCTCCTTGAGCTCCACCTCGGTGTGCGCGCCGACCTTGATGACGACGACACCTCCGGAGAGCTTGGCGAGTCGCTCCTGCAGCTTCTCGCGGTCCCAGTCGGAATCGGTGCGCTCGATCTCCTGGCGGATCTGCGTGATGCGATCGGCGACGGCCTGCTTGTCGCCACCGCCGTCGACGATCGTGGTGTCGTCCTTGGTGACGACGACGCGGCGAGCGTGGCCGAGGACCTCGAGGCCCACCTGGTCGAGCTTGAGGCCGACCTCGGGCGCCACGACCTGGGCACCGGTGAGCATGGCGATGTCCTGGAGGATCGCCTTGCGTCGGTCGCCGAAGGCCGGAGCCTTGACGGCGCACGACGCGAACGTGCCGCGGATGCGGTTGACCACGAGGGTGGACAGCGCCTCGCCGTCGACGTCCTCGGCGATGATCAACAGGGGCTTGCCGGTCTGCGCGACCTTCTCGAGCACCGGCAGGAGCTCGGACACGCTCGACACCTTGCCCTGCACCAGCAGGATGTTGGCGTCCTCGAGGACGGCCTCCATGCGCTCGGCGTCAGTGACGAAGTAC
>CAINGG010000285.1 GCA_903848435.1 uncultured Actinomycetes bacterium
GTGGCCGCGACCGCAGCCGCATTGGCGAGCGTCAGGCCGCCGGATGCCTCGATGAGGGCCCGGCCGCCGTTACGGCGTACGGCCTCGGCCATCTGCTCGGGGGTGAAGTTGTCGATCATGACCAGGTCCGCACCGGCAGCAAGGGCCTCGTCGAGCTGATCGAGGGTGTCGACCTCGACCTCGACGCGAATGCCCGGGAATTGCTGGCGCACCGCCTGGAACGCCGCGGTGACCCCACCGGCCGCGACGACATGGTTGTCCTTGATGAGCGCTTCATCGGATAGCGACATTCGATGGTTGACGCCGCCACCACACCGGACGGCGTACTTCTCCAGGGCCCGCATGCCGGGAGTCGTCTTGCGGCTATCGCGCACCCTGGTGACGCCGCCGCCGAGGGCGTCGACCCACTGGCGCGTCAGCGTCGCGATGCCGGAGAGGTGGCACAGCACATTGAGCGACGTGCGCTCTCCGAGCAACAGGTCGCGGGTGGGGCCCGAGACGGAGCCGACGATGTCACCCGGGGTCACGCGGGTGCCGTCGGCCACGAAGGTGGTGCGAGCTCGGCCCTGGGAGGCGCGGTGGAAGACAGCCGCCGCCACGGGTGCGCCCGCGACGACACCATTGCCCTTGGCGACCAGGTCGAGCACGGATCGCTGGTCGGCCGGCACGGTGGCCACGGAGGTCACGTCGACGCCGCCGTCCAGATCCTCGGCGAGCGCACGGTCGATAAGGTCCACGATCGCTGCCGGATCGAGGCCCGCGTCAACCAGAGCGGCGGTGACCTCCGACGGCAACTGGACGCCATCACTCGTCATGCTCACGACCTCCCGGTGTCACCGTCTCATGACGCGTCACCAAGTCTCCGGAGGGGGTGAGCGTCGAGACGAGGCGAACTCGCCAGCGATCGTCGTCACGATCGGGGAAGTCCTCGCGCCAGTGCGAGCCGCGGGTCTCCTGTCGCAAGGTGGCCTGGTGCACAAGGGCCCGGGCGACGAGTTGCAGGTTGCTCGCCTCCCAGTCGTCCGTGCACGGGCTCGCGCCGGGCAGGTTCACGAGATCGTCGAGAGTGCGTGCCGCACGCGACAGCGACTGCGCGCTGCGGATGACACTCGCGTCATCGGTCATCGCCTGCTGCAGCGGTCGCATGCCTTCGCGGGGCACCAGTGGCAGCCTGGACTCGATGGGCACGGCAGGGCGCCGAGGCGCCACCTCGCCCGACAGCGCCTGGCCGATGCGCTCGGCGAAGACCAGGCCCTCGAGCAACGAGTTGGAGGCGAGCCGATTGGCGCCGTGCACCCCGGTGCACGCCACCTCGCCGCAGGCAAAGAGGCCCGGGATGGATGCGCGACCGTCGAGGTCGGTGCGCACGCCGCCCGAGACATAGTGCGATGCAGGCGCGACCGGCACCAGCTCGGTCACCGGGTCGATGCCGTGCGCGCGGCACGACACCAGGATCGTCGGGAAGCGCTCCTCCCACAGCGCTTCGCCAAACGCCCGGGCATCGAGCCATACGTGCTGCGCGCCGGTCTCCCTCATCCGGCGCAGGATGGCCCGAGACACCACGTCGCGGGGCGCGAGTTCCGCGAGCGGGTGTACGTCGACCATGAATCGCTCGCCGCGATCGTCGAGCAAGAGCGCACCCTCGCCGCGCACGGCCTCCGACACGAGCGGCTGCTGGCCGCGAGCGCGCGGCCCGAGCCACAGCACGGTGGGGTGGAACTGCACGAACTCCAGGTCGGCCACCTCGGCACCGGCTCGCAGGCCGAGCGCGACACCATCGCCCGTGGCCACGGGCGGATTGGTGGTCTGCGAGAACACCTGGCCGAAGCCGCCGGTCGCGAGGATGACCGCGGGCGCCAGAGCGGCGCCGACGCCGTCGCGGGTGCCCTGGCCCATGACGTGCAGCGTGACGCCCTGCGCGGCACCGTGCTCATCGCGCAGCAGGTCAAGCACCAGGGCGCCCTCGATGAGCTCGATCCCCGGGTCGAGGGCGACGGCAGCCACCAGGGCGCGCGAGACCTCGGCGCCGGTGGCGTCTCCGCCCGCGTGCGCGATGCGATCTCGAAGGTGGCCGCCCTCGCGCGTGAGTGCCAGTGCGCCAGTGGAGTCGACATCGAAGTGGGCACCTAGGCCGATGAGGGAGCGCACCGCGGCTGGACCCTCGGTCACCAGGACGCGTACGGCCTCGACATCGCACAGGCCGGCGCCCGCGACCAGGGTGTCGTGCAGGTGCTCGCCCGGAGAGTCATCGTCGGCGAGCGCAGCGGCAATGCCACCCTGCGCCCACACCGTCGACCCCTCCTCCACGCGCCCCTTCGTGACCAGCAGCACCCGACGCCCGGTGCGCCGCGCATGCAGAGCAGCCGTGAGACCGGCCACGCCCGAGCCGACGACGACAGCATCGGCCTCCGCGGTCCAGCCGGGCGACGGCGCGGGGAGTGCGGCGCTCACCGCGCGCTCGTCGTTTCATCGAGGTCTGACGGGCCGACGTGCAGGTCGACGTTGTCGAGAAGCCGCGTGCCGTCGACCACGACAGTGGCCAGCAGCCGGGCGGGGCCGACCTCCGGGGCGGGGCCGAGGTCGAGCGACCGTACGACGACGTAGTCGACGACCATCGGGACGCTGGCCGACGAGGATGCGGTGTCCAACCGTCGGCGGACAGCCTTGACGGCGGCCTCGGGGCCGTCGGCAGCCGCCTGCTGGCCGTCGGCTAGTGCCAGCGGGATCTGCGCCGCCGCGCGCCGGGCCTCGGGCGACAGGTAGCGATTGCGACTGCTCATCGCCAGCCCGTCGGCCTCGCGCACGGTGGGCATGCCGATGATCTCGACAGGCAGATCGAGCGCCTGCGCCATCGCCCGTACGAGAACGAGTTGCTGGTAGTCCTTCTCGCCGAAGAGCGCCACATCAGGGCGGGTCATCTGCATCAGCTTGGCGACGACAGTGAGCATGCCGCTGAAGTGCCCCGGGCGCGCAGCGCCCTCGAGCTCATCGCCCAGGGGACCCGGATCGATCATGATGGCCGCCGCAGGCGTGCCGACAGGCGGGTAGACCTCGTCGACGTCGGGAGCGAAGACAACATCGGCACCGGCGGCACCGGACACCTGGACATCGGCGTCCAGGGTGCGCGGGTAGCGGGCGAAATCCTCGCCCGCGCCGAACTGCCGGGGGTTGACGAAGACGGTGACGATCACGCGACCGTCGGGACCGGCGATTCCGCGGGCTCCATGCACGAGCGAGGCGTGGCCATCATGGAGTGCACCCATCGTCATGACCACCGCGGTGCGCCCCGCGACCTCGGGCAGGCCATCGAGCTGGGCACGCTGATGCAGCACCTGCGTCACGATCGGGCCTTCGATCCGCTGTCAGCGTTGGCCAGGAGGCGCGCGATGGGTTCGGCTGCTGCGGCGGTGAGCATCCCGCTGGCGAGTGCACGGTCGAGGGTTACCCGCGCCAGGACGAGGTAGGCCTCGCGCGTGCCTGAATCGGCATCGGCCAGGTCAGCGAGGTGCGCGCTCACCGTGGCCACGTCTCCGCGAGCCACCGGACCCGTGAGTGCGGTGTCGCCTTCGCGCAGCGCGTTGTCGAGTGCCGCCGTCAGCAGTGGCCGCGCTAGTCGAGCCGGATCCGCCACTCCCGCAGCGGCCAGCAGGTCGAGCGTCTGCGCGACCAGCGTCACGAGGTGGTTGGCACCGTGCGCAAGCGCAGCGTGATAGGTCGTGCGCGCACCTTCATCGACCCACACCGGATCGCCGCCCATCTCGACGACCAGCGCCTCGGCGATGGGGCGCACCGGCTCGGGCGCGGTCACACCGAAGGGGCAGTCCTCGAGCCGATCGAGGTCGAGGCTGGTCCCCGTGAACGTCATGACGGGGTGCGCCGCGATGGGCAGCGTGCCCACGAGTGGCGACAGGACCTCAAGACCATGGTGCCCCGAGACGTGCATGACGATCTGGCCGGCACGCACATGATGGGCAAGATCGTCGACCACCTGCGCGAGTCGATCGTCGGGCACCGCGAGGAGGACCAGGTCGCACTCCTCGACCAGTTGGCCCGCCGGCACGATGGGTACGCCGGGCAGGAGGGCCTCGGCGCGTACCCGCGAGAGATCGGAGCGGGCAGCGCAGCCGACGATGGGATGGCCGGTGCGGCGCAATGCGGCACCCAGCACGGCACCGACGCGACCGGATCCGATCACGCCGACCCGCAGTCGCGGGGGCGGTGTCACCACAGCCGCAGGGTAGACGCTCGTCACGGCGCCTCCCATCGGAGCCAGGCGAAGCTGCCCAGGCCCGCGGACTGACGCAGTCGGCGCGTGGCGAAGTAGCGCTCGATAGCATCGGCGTTCGCGGCCTCGGGCAGGTGTGCGAGCGCGAACTCATCGCGCTGGCGGGTCAGGGTCGTTCCCGGCACGGCGGCACGGCACGAGTCGATCGCGACGTGGGCGGTCAGCCCGGCACTGCCATCAGGCACCGGCGCTAGGACGCGGCCGGCCCGATAGCCGGCCAGCGTGCCGCGCCTTAGATCGTCCACCCGCTGGTCGCGCTCGTGGCCATAGTCGACAGCCAGCGCAAGTCCGCTGGTCAGCAGGCTCGTCATCCATGTCCACGCGGCATCGCGCGGGAGTCCCACCTCGGCGCGGTCACCAACCTCTCGCAACGGCCACCATCGGCTGATCCACGCACGCACCGCGGCCGCGTCGACGCCCCACTGCGCGCAGGCAGCGTCGTCATCGATCGATGGGCCCAGGGATTCCTCGCCACCCTCATCGACGAGGACAAGTCGGTCGATACCCACCGCATCTCGCTCGACGATGTCGAGCGGGATCTCGTCCAACCACTCGTGCGCCATGACGACGCCACGAATTGGCACAGCGGGCAGGTCTCCAGGTATCTCGGCGACCACGCCCTCAATGCCGTCCACGAAGCGGTCGCGCACGTCGACCGCGATCCAGCGAGCTCGATCGCCCAGCTCGCCGCAGCGGTCGCGCACGAGACTCACGAGGGCACCGTCTGCGGCGCCGAGGTCGATCACGACGAAGTCCTCCGGCGAGCCGAGGCGAGCATCCACCCCGCGGACGATGCCCGCGAGTCGATCGGCCAGCAAGTCGCCTGCCGACGTGCTGAAGTGCTCCCCCGGGCTGGCGTCAGACCAGAAGCGCTGAGCGGCCGACTGCCAGGCCGAACTCCAGGCGATCGAAGATCGGTGACGCGAGCGTTGCAGGGTGACGACGTCGTCGAGGCCGTCCACGCGTGCCATGACACCACTGTGTCACGGCACGCGGTGCTGGCATGCTGTCGGCATGACAGAGGTGACGGTCGGCATCGGCATGGCGCCTGCCGACATCACGCTCGATCTCGGCGACCTTCATCCCTCCGGCCACGGCGCACTTCGCATCACCTGCCGCATCGACGATGACATCGTCGTCAGCGCCGACCCGCGGCCTGGGCTCCTGCATCGCGGCACCGAGAAGCTGCTCGAGGTCCGCGACTACCGGCAGGCGCTCATGCTCGCCAATCGCCATGACTGGCTGAGCGCGGTGACCTCCGAGGTCGCGCTCGCCCTGGCCGTCGAAGAGCTCCTCGGACTGGAGCCACCACCGCGGGCGGTCTGGTTGCGCACGATCCTGTGCGAGATCAACAGAGCGGCGGCGGCCCTGATGCATGCCGCCGGTGCCGCCGCGCTCCCCCCGCGAGGCCTGGCACCGGCGGATGTCCCGGGTGTGCGGGCGCGGGAGGCTCTGCAGCGCACACTGGAAGAGATCTCCGGTGGCCGCGTGCACGCGATGATCACGCGCATCGGCGGGCTGGCCCACGATGCACCCGATGGATGGCAGAGCGAGGTCGAGCAGGCCGTCGCGGTCGTCCGCGACGAATTGCCGGCGCTACGCGACGCCGTAGCGCGCACCATCCCCGCGGACCTTGCCCCCCTCACCCGCGAGCAGGCCATCGCCTTCGGCACGAGCGGTCCCATCGCGCGCGCATCAGGGGTCGACATGGACGCTCGTCGTGATGCTCCCTACCTGGCGTACGCCGAGGTCTCTGCTGAGCTTCGAGTGCTGACCGCCGACGCGGGGGATGCCCGCTCCCGCTACGACGTCCTGCTCGACCAGGTGGAGGCAGACCTGCCCCTTCTCCTGGCGCTACTCGAAGGGATCCCCACGGGCCCGGTGAACGTCACGCTGCCCAAGGTCGTGCGTGCGCCCGAGGGCGCGGCGTACAGCGTTGTCGAATCGGCCACGGGGCGAAGCGGCGCCTACGTCGTGTCTGTCGGCGAGACAACGCCGTGGCGAGTGCGCCTGCGCACGCCGTCATATGCGCACGCCCAGGCCATGCAGGTCGGGCTGCCCGGGACGCCACTGGTCGAGCTCGCGGGTGCGATCGGATCGTTCATGTGCGTGGCCGGCGACACCGACCACTGAGGTCAGCCGTCGGCGTGGCCGTGCTCGCGCAGGTAGGTGGCGAAGCGCGCGCGCAGCAGCGCCTCGGTGTCGGGATCGAGCTCGGGCGAGTCACCGAACATCTGCTTGAACGCCCTGATGGACTCGATGATGGTGCCGCCGGTCGAGCCCAGATCGCCACCCTCGCCTTCAATGGCCGTCATGCCGGGCATGTGGGAGTAGACGTCGGTGAAGAAGCCGATGTCCAGGCGATGCTCGGCCACCTTGAAGGCGCGGCTGCGCAATTCGTCGAAGGGCAGGTCTTCGAGGGCGGTGGGCTCACTCATGACGGCACTGTATCGGGCTCAGTCGTCGTCCTGATCGCGCAGGCGGCACATCGACTCGAGCCACACGGCCGCGACGACGAGGA
>CAINGG010000286.1 GCA_903848435.1 uncultured Actinomycetes bacterium
GATCTGCTTGCGCAAGTTCGCCGGGAACGCCGGCAGCATGGCCGCGAGCTTGGGATTGGACGGCGCCCCACCGGGGATCTTGTAGCCCTGGGCATCCCACGGCTGTACGGCGTCCGGATGCGCGAGTACCCACGACTTGGCCGCAGCGAGCATCTCCTCCGGAGTGGCGACGACCTCGTCGACGAGGCCCACCTCGAGAGCCGCCTGGGGCTTGCGTCGCTGGCCTTGCAGCAGGATCTCCATCAGCGCCTTGGCAAGACCGAACATTCGCGTGGTGCGCACGACACCACCCGCTCCGGGGAGCAGTCCGAGCGTCACCTCGGGCAGTCCGATTTCACTGCCCTTGGCATCGAGTGCGACGCGGTAGTGGCACGACAGCGCGATCTCAAGGCCGCCGCCGAGCGCGGCACCATTGATGGCCGCGGCCACCGGCTTGCCCAGCGTCTCCAGGCGCCGGAAGTAGCCCTTGAGTCGGGCGCTTTCGGCCTCGAGGCGCGGCACGTCTGCCTGCGTGGCCTGGATGATGAGGTTGAGGTCGGCACCGGCGAAGAAGGTCTTCTTGGCACTCGTGATGATGACGCCGGCAATGTCGTCCTTCTCGGCCTCGAGGCGATCGAGCGTGGCCTCGAGCGAGTTGACGAAGGTGTCATTGAGGGTGTTGGCGTTGGCGCCCGGATCATCCATCGTCAAGGTGACGACGTTGTCAGCGTCCTTTTCCCAGCGGAACATGTTGTCGCTCACGCGTGCGCTCCTCAGATCCGCTCGATGATGGTCGCGATGCCCATGCCGCCGCCGATGCACAGGGTGATGAGGCCGTAGCGACCACCGGTGCGGTCCAGCTCGTCCATGACGGTGCCGGTGATCATGGCCCCCGTGGCGCCGATCGGATGGCCCATGGCAATCGCACCGCCGTTGACGTTGACCTGCTCGACGTCGAGGTTGAAGTCCTTCATCCACTTCATCACGACGGAGGCGAATGCCTCGTTGAGCTCCCAGACGTCGATGTCCTCGGGCTTCAAGCCGGCGGCTGCGAGCACCTTCTTGGTGGCGGGAGTCGGGCCGGTGAGCATGATCGTGGGATCAGCACCGGACACGGCCGTGGCGACGACGCGTGCACGCGGAGTGAGCCCTGCCGCCTTGCCCGCGGCCTCGCTCCCGACGAGGGTGAGCGCGGCGCCATCGACGATTCCCGAGGAATTGCCCGGCGTATGGACGTGATCGATGCGCTCGACCCAGTGGAACTTCTGCAGTGCCACCGCGTCGAACCCGCCCATGTCGCCCATGGCAGCGAACGACGGGTTGAGCTTGGACAGCGACTCGACGGTGGTGTCGGGGCGCATGAACTCGTCGTAGTCGAGGATGACAGCGCCGTTCATGTCCTTGACGGGCACGACCGACTTCGCAAATCGCCCTGAGCTCCAGGCGGCGGCGGCGCGTTCCTGAGAGCGCGCGGCGTATGCATCGACATCGTCACGCGAGAATCCCTCGATCGTGGCAATGAGGTCGGCGCTGATGCCCTGCGGCACGAAGTAGGAGTCGTATGCCGTCTCCGGGTCCATCGCCCACGGTCCGCCATCGCTGCCCATCGGGACGCGGCTCATCGACTCGACGCCGCCGGCCAACAGCATCTGATCCCAGCCCGCACGCACCTTCTGCGCGGCGATGTTGATCGCTTCCAGGCCCGAGGAGCAGTAGCGGTTGATCTGCATGCCCGCGACGGTGTCGGGCAAACCTGCCGCGATGGCCGCCGTCTTGGCGATGTTGGCGCCTTGGTCGCCCAGCGGCGTGAGGCACCCGAGGATGAGGTCGTCGATCTGATTGGGGTCCAGGCCCGGATGGCGCGCCTGAATCTCATCGATGAGCCCGGTCACGAGCGACACGGGCTTGACGCTGTGCAGCGACCCGTTGGCCTTGCCGCGCCCACGCGGGGTGCGGATCGCCTCGTAGATGAATGCCTCGGTCATGGCGTCCTCCTGCTAATTGACCATCTGTCAACAGACGCTACCCGCTGGTAGCCCCGGGTGGCAAGGCCTTTCTTCGGCGTTGAGTGGCGGGTTGTGCGGCCCCACACGCCGGGCGGGCGCCGCACAACCCGCCACCCAAAGC
>CAINGG010000287.1 GCA_903848435.1 uncultured Actinomycetes bacterium
GGGCATGGGCTTGCCCAGGTGGAGCAGGCAGTAGGCGAAGGCCATGGCCGGCACGGCGTGGATCCCCAGGACCGGGACTCCCGCGAAGACCAGGAAGCCACGAAAGAAGAACTCCAGCGCCACGAAGGTCGCGCCGTAGGCCGCCTCGAAGACGAGAAGCTTGACGATCGCGTTGTCGCCGCCGGACTCATAGTCGTAGAAGGGATACACCGTCTGGAATCGAGCATCCGCGGACACGAGCCAGACGAGCACGATCATCACGGGCGCGATGAGTGCGATCAAGATCCCCTCCGACCGCACGAAGCCGAGCGACAGTCCATAGCTGCGCACGCGCTGGCGGACCGTGATGGCGTAGGCGACAGGTACGGCGACGTAGATGCAGATGCTCGTCGCCGCCCACCACATGGAGTTGGCGAACGACACGTCACCGACCGCGGCGGACGTGAAGGGGGCGAGCTGCGACACCCACAGCAGAAGGGCCGGGGTCGCCCATAGACAGGCGAGATAGAGCCATGCCCTGCCCGGCAGGAGTACCCGGCCCCTGGGCATGGACCCGCGCCGCACCAGCGCGATGGCGACGGCGGTGGCGGCCAGCCCGGGGAGCGCGAAGATCGCCAGGCTTCTCGGCAGGCTGCCGCGCCGCCAGGCCTCGACCGGCACCACCTCGTAGGAGATCCACACGCAGGTCAGGGCAGCGGCCGCGAACGCGAGCATCACCAGGGCGGTACGCCGCCCGTGGACCCGCCACACCCAGGCGGCGATCACCGACACGGCCATGACCGCGATGGCGATGACCTGCCAGGCCGCGAGCACCGCCCGACCCTATCCGCGTACCCCCGACGTGGGCAGCCGTCGGCGGATACCCTCGCCGCGTGGGATCCGTTCTCCATGCGCTCATGCCGGGCCTGCCCGCTGACGATGCACGGCGCCTCGACCTGCTGCCCTGCCTGGCCGACGCGACCTCGCTGGAGTCGCTGGAGGGGGGCATCACCAATCGCAACTACAAGGCGGTCACGCCCCGTGGCACCTTCGTCGTCCGCGTCTCTGACGCCGAGTCGTCGCTACTCGCCATCGACCGGGTCAACGAGCACCGAAATTCGCTTGCTGCTGCCTATGCCGGCGCAGGTGCGCCTGTCGTCGATTACCTGCATGGCGAGGGCGTACTCGTGGTGGGCTTCATCGAGGGCAGGACGTACGTCGAGACCGATGTGGCACGACCGGAGAACCTCGTGCGCATCGCCGAGGCCTGCCGACGCCTGCATGCCGGCCCGAGGTTCGCCTCTGACTTCAACATGTTCGACATCCAGGCCCGCTACCTGCAGGTCGTACGCGAGCGCGGCTTCCGGCTCCCGGACCGCTACGAGGAATTCCTGCCCACGGTTGCTCGCATGCGCGCGGCAATGGCGGCTCGACCCGAGCCGACAGTGCCATGCAACAACGACCTGCTGGCGCGCAACTTCATCGACGACGGGCAGCGGGTCTGGATCATTGACTATGAGTACTCGGGCAACAACGAGGCAAGCTTCGAGATCGCCAACGTGTGGAGCGAGTCGACCCTTCCCCTCGACCTTCTGGGGCCCCTCGTCGCCGCCTATTGGGGCGCCCCGGATCCGGCGAAGGTCGCGCGCGCTCGCCTGTGGGCGCTCATGTCGCAGTACGGCTGGACGCTGTGGGCCGCCATCCAGGACTCGATCAGCCCCATCGACTTCGACTTCTGGGGGTGGGGGATGGAGA
>CAINGG010000288.1 GCA_903848435.1 uncultured Actinomycetes bacterium
CAACTCCTATATCTCCATCGCCACGCGGGCCGGCTCGTCCGGTGGCACCGTGCTCGACACCGTCGACCTGCAGGTCTTCACGGCAGATGGTTCCCTCTATGCGCGCGCCATCGCGCGATCCAAGGGCGGCGCGGCCAAGAACCAGGCATTCGCCGTGCTGGGCGGTACCGGTACCTATTCCGGCTACCGCGGCGAGCTCACCCTCGACGCCAGTGGTCGGTCGATACGCCTGCGCCTGGCGGCGCCCACGGGCAATGCCAAGCCGATCACCTGGTTCGAGGACACCGGCAAGGGCGTGACTGATCTGGCGATCACCGGTGGCTCATTCGCCGGAGTCGAGGGCCTGATGTACCAGAAGGCTGACCGCAAGAAGAAGGTCGGCGACTACTTCGCCACCCGCATCGCGTACGACGAGATCGACGGTGTCATCCCGGTTGTGACGATGCTGGAGCAGGACTTCAAGACCGGGACCATGATCGTCGGCGGCATCACCTTGTCGACCGGTGAGCCAGGCACCCTCGTGGCGCCGATCATCGGCGGCACCGGCGACTACGGCGGCGCCTCCGGCCAGGTCACGACGGCTCAGGAGAGCACCGACCTCTCGCGTAAGACCGGGCGTTTCTGGCGCTGACCTCCCCGGGGCCTGGGCCCGCGCCTGCATAGGATTGCGAGGTCACCCCAGCCTGAGGAGTCCCATGGCCCGCGTCGTCGTCGACGTCATGCTCAAGCCGGAGATCCTCGACCCCCAGGGCCGCGCGGTCATGGGTGCCTTCACCCGCCTTGGCGTGACGGGCGTGAGCGATATCCGCCAGGGCAAGCGCTTCGAGATCACCATCGACGGCGACGTCTCCGATGGGCAGCTTGCTGACCTGCACCGCATGGCCGAGGAGTTGCTGAGCAACCCCGTCATCGAGTCCTACACGCTGCGGGTGGAGCCGTGAAGGTCGGTGTCGTCACCTTCCCTGGTTCCCTCGACGATCGCGATGCCCAGCGCGCCGTACGCCTCGCGGGTGGCGAGGCAGTTGCACTCTGGCATGGCGACGAGGACCTCAGGGGCGTCGATGCTGTTGTGCTCCCGGGTGGTTTCTCCTACGGCGACTACCTGCGCTGCGGTGCCATCGCCCGCTTCGCGCCCGTGATGCGCACGATCATCGAGCGCGCCCAGCAGGGCATGCCCGTGCTGGGCATCTGCAATGGCTTCCAGATTCTGTGTGAGGCGCATCTGCTGCCCGGTGCGCTGACCCGCAATGACCATCTGCACTTCATCTGCCGTGACCAGCGCCTGCGCATCGAGAGTGATTCGACCGCGTGGACGTCGGACTACTCGGTCGGCCAGGAGATCGTCATCCCGCTGAAGAACGGCGAGGGCGGCTACGTCGCCGACGACCGCACGCTTGACGAACTCGAGGGTGAGGGTCGCGTCGTCGCGCGCTACCTCGAGGTCAATCCCAACGGCAGCCGCCGCGACATCGCGGGCATCTCCAACGCCTCCGGCACCATCGTTGGCCTGATGCCGCACCCGGAGCACGCGGTCGAGGCGCTCACCGGCCCGACGACCGATGGTCTCGGCTTCTTCACCTCCGTCGTTGGCTCATTCCTCAAGGCGAGCGCGTGAGCCTCGACACCGTTGATCGCGCGAGTGCGTCCCCCGAGATCGAGCAGCCGTATGCCGACCTTGGCTTGAAGCCGGACGAGTATGCGCGGATCCGCGAGATCCTCGGCCGCCGCCCGACGTCTAGCGAACTCGCGATGTATTCGGTGATGTGGAGCGAGCACTGCTCCTACAAGTCGTCGAAGGTCCACCTGCGCCAGTTCGGCGACAAGCAGCCCGAGGGTGGCTGGCCGCAGCTCATGGTGGGCATCGGCGAGAACGCCGGTGTCGTCGACGTCGGTGACGGCTGGGCCGTGACCTTCAAGGTGGAGTCCCACAACCATCCGTCGTACGTCGAGCCCTATCAGGGAGCGGCCACCGGCATCGGCGGCATCGAG
>CAINGG010000289.1 GCA_903848435.1 uncultured Actinomycetes bacterium
ACCGGGGGCACGGGCCTGGGCCTGGCCATCGTCAAGCACGTGTGCGAGAACCATGGCGGCGAGGTCGGCGTCTGGTCCGAGGTCGGCGTCGGTTCCACGTTCACCCTGCGGCTGCCCCGCTCGGCGGCAGCCGCGCCGCTGTCCGCCGCCTTCGATGAAGGGGAGATGGTCCCGTGACTCGGGTGCTCGTAGTCGAAGACGAGGAGTCCTTCTCCGATGCCTTGTCGTTCATGCTCCGTCGTGAGGGCTATGAGGTGGGCATCGCCACCGATGGAGCCGAGGCGCTGGCGGAGTTCGACCGACACGGCGCCGACCTGGTGCTCCTCGATCTGATGCTTCCGGGAATCTCGGGCACGGAGGTCTGCCGCACGCTGCGCCAGCGGTCGTCGGTGCCGATCATCATGGTCACCGCGAAGGACGGCGAGGTCGACAAGGTCGTCGGCCTGGAGCTCGGCGCTGACGATTACGTCACCAAGCCGTTCTCATCTCGTGAGCTGGTCGCCCGCATCCGTGCCGTGCTGCGCCGCAAGGGCGAACCCGAGGACCTCCTCCCCAGCGTGATCGAAGTCGGCCCCATCCGCGTTGATGTCGACCGCCACGTGGTCGTGGTCCGAGGTGAGACAGTCGCCATGCCGCTGAAGGAGTTCGACCTGCTGGAGATCCTGATGCGCAACGCTGGTCGGGTGCTGACCCGCAGCCAACTGATCGACCGCGTGTGGGGCTCGGACTACGTCGGTGACACCAAGACCCTCGACGTTCACGTCAAGCGGCTCCGGGCCAAGATCGAAGAGGACCCGTCCAATCCGGTGATCCTGCAGACCGTTCGTGGGTTGGGCTACAAGGTCGAGGCGTGAGCCACTATCCGGTGACCGGAAGAAGCCCCTCGTAGTAGCCCACCGGCGGGACGGTGAGCACGGACATGTCCAGCAGGCCGGCGCGCTCGAAGGTGAGCGTCACCGGAACGTAGCTGCTCGCCTCGACGTCGAGTCCGGTCACCAGGGCGACGTTGGTGGGCGGTTGACCCTCGACGCCGTAGCCGAACGCCTGGAACGTCCCTGGCGCGATCCCCGTAGGCGCGATAGAGGCAGGTGCGCCGTTGATCGTGACCGAGGTCAACGTGTCGGGCTCCGCGCCCTGGTTGAAGACCGACATGATCAAGGAGGCCGTGCCGTCGTCACCGCGGACGACCGTCGCGTTCTCGATGCGCATGGCACCGAGCATGGCCTGCGTGCCGTTGCCAGAGTTCATCGTCGCCTGCATCGTGGTGCTCGCGTCCTGTCCCTGCCAGCAGCCTGCGAGAGCGGGGACAGCAGCGATGGCGACGGCGCCGATGGCGAGTCGACGGAGGATTCGAGACGATGTCACGCGTTCTCCTGCAAGGCGTTGGGCGGGTTGTCTTCGCACGTCATGCCAGCGTATCGGGTCACCCCCGGCCGGGTTGGGGCCCCTGATGCCCGTGATATCCTGATGGACCTGGAAAGGGGTCCTTCTCTATGACGTTCAAGGTTGGCGATACGGTCGTCTACCCCCATCACGGGGCCGCTCTGATCGAGGCCGTCGAGATCCGGGTCATCAAGGGCGCCGAGAAGGAATACCTGGTTCTGCGGGTCGCCCAGGGCGACCTCACAGTGCGGGTTCCCGCCGACAACGTCGACCTCGTGGGCGTGCGTGACGTCGTCAACGCCGAGGGACTCGACCGGGTCTTCGAGGTGCTGCGCCAGCCCTACACCGAGGAGCCCACCAACTGGTCTCGCCGCTACAAGGCCAACCTCGAAAAACTCGCCTCCGGCGACGTCATCAAGGTCGCCGAGGTCGTGCGTGACCTGTGGCGCCGTGAGCGCGAGCGTGGCCTCTCGGCGGGCGAGAAGCGCATGCTGGCCAAGGCCCGCCAGATCCTCGTGAGCGAGCTTGCCCTGGCCGAGAAGACCAATGAGGACAAGGCAGAGGCCATCCTCGACGAGGTCCTCGCTTCCTAGTTCCACCTCCCCGCACCGGAGGTCCCCATGAACGCCGCGGCTCCGTCTGCGCGTACCGCCGCGATCGTTCCTGCGGCGGGTCGAGGTGAACGCCTCGGTCCCGGTGCGCCCAAGGCACTGCGCACCCTTGCCGGACAGCCGATGCTGCTGCACGCCGTGCGCGCTCTCGCCGCAGCCCGGTCGATCGACCTGGTGGTCGTGGCGGCGCCTGAGGACGGTGTCGACGAGGCTCGCAGCATCCTGGCCGGCCTCGACACCGAGGCCGAGATCGTCATCGTCTCGGGAGGCGAGACTCGACAGGATTCCGTGGCGCGGGCGTTGCTAGCGCTACCGGCCGATGTCGATGTGGTCCTCGTGCACGATGCTGCGCGCCCGCTGGTTCCCCCGGACGTCGTCGATCGGGTGTCGGCCGCTGTCCGCGGAGGGCACGACGCGGTCATTCCCACTCTGGGCGTGGTCGACACCATCAAGGAGGTGGACGACGGCATCGTGATCGGCACTCTTGATCGTTCGCGCGTGCACGCCGTGCAGACCCCGCAGGGCTTTGCCCGCGCCGTGCTCCAGCGCGCGCACGCTTCGAGCGAGGGCAGCGACGCCACCGATGACGCGGGACTCGTCGAGCGCATGGGAGTGGTGGTCCACACCGTCGCTGGTGACGAGGAGGCGTTCAAGATCACGCGCCCGCTCGATCTCGTGCTGGCCGAGGCCATCCTCGTGCGAAGAAGGGCGTCCGGCGGTGTCGTCTGATCCTGACTCAGCAGTCGGCATAGGCGTCGACGTCCACGCATTCGCGGCTGGCCGCGCGCTCTGGGTTGCCGGGCTTCTCTGGGACGGCGATGGGCTCGCCGGTCACTCCGATGGGGACGTCGCCGCGCACGCCGCCTGCGATGCGCTGCTGTCTGCCGCGGGCCTCGGCGACCTGGGCAGCCAGTTCGGCACCGATGATCCCGCCTGGGCGGGTGCATCGGGTGTGGCCATGCTCGCGGAGACGGCCTCGCGCGTACGCGCGGCCGGCTGGTCGATCAGCAATGTCTCCGTGCAGGTCATCGGCGTGCGCCCGCGCATCGGTTCCCGACGAGCGGAAGCCGAGGAGGTGCTGTCCGCGGCCGTGGGCGCGCGAGTAAGCGTCTCGGGGACG
>CAINGG010000290.1 GCA_903848435.1 uncultured Actinomycetes bacterium
ACACCGACGCCGACCCCCACACCGACCCCCACGCCGGTCCCGGTGCCGACCCCGGTCCCCCCGGGCGAGGGCTCGCTCGTGATCGACGGGGTCCCCGCTCCGGTGACCGTCGCACCAGACCCCGACGGCACCACGGTCACGGTGTCCGGCGGCGGAGTCAGCCTCACCGTCGCCGCCACCGACACCGGTGGCACCCCGCTGCCCCTCGCACCCGACGGGACACTGCTCGTCCCAGCCGAGGGCGACATCCCCGTGAGCGGCTCGGGCTTCGCCGGCGGCTCCGAGGTCGGGCTGTTCCTGTTCTCCGACCCCATCGACCTCGGGACCGTCACCGCCAATGCCAGTGGCACCGCCACTGCGAACGCGCAGGTCCCGGGTACGGTCCCGGCGGGATCCCACACCCTCCAGATCGCTGGCACCAACTCCGCCGGCAAGACCATCGCCCTGTCCATGGGGATCACCGTCACGGCCCAGGCCACCATCACCCTCGACGCCGGGCAGCGCACCAAGACCAGCCGACACGACCGCGTCACCGCCACCGGCACCGTCACCGGCATCGCCACCGGCGCCACCCTCACCCCCTACATCCGCTACGCCGGACAGAAGGAGTTCACACCCGGACGCGGCGCGATCACCGTCGCCCCCGACGGCACCTTCACCTGGACCCGCACAGTCGGACACCACCGCCGCATCGCCGCCTACGTCGCCTACACCGACACCCACTCCAACACCGTCATCTGGCGCAAGGTCACCTAGGACGATCCGTTCTCCGGGCGGATCACTTCACCCGGTGAAGCATCTCGCCCGGAGAATCGGCTACGCGGTCGGAATGGCCACGGCGAGAGTGGTCGTCGCCATCCTGGTGACGCGCGAGCTCAAGCATCATGCAGTTGGGCACCTGGGAGGACCCCATCTGCCCCAACGGCGTGCAGGCGTCTGGCAAGGGCCACCTCTACCGGATCTGCCCCGACTAGATCGCCGCCACATCGGCCAAACCCGTCTCGTTTCCCCTAATCGCGTCCCCTCGCTGGGGGACAATGACCGCATGTCTGCGCACTCGCCCCGGCTCGTCCTCCTCGTCGAGGACCATCCCATGGTGCGCACCCTGGTGGAGCGGTCCCTGGAGGCAGACGGCTTCGAAGTCGCGTCGTACGCCACCTCCAAGCAGGCCATCAAGGAGTTCCACGGCCTCGACCCCGATGTGCTGGTTGCCGATATCGACCTCGGTGATCGACCCAATGGCCTCGAGCTCGCCACACTGCTGCGCGCTCAGGCGCCCTACCTGGGCGTCGTCTTCCTCAGCAACTACCCCTCCCTCGAGAACATCGAGGGTCCGACGCCGGCGCCACCCGGATCGAGCTTCATCCACAAGTCCAGGGTCGATGGACCCGACGTCCTTCGCTCGGCGATCGAGACCGCGCTCGACGACACTCGCGATCCACTCATCGTCGGCCTCCCGGACGACCGCCCGTTGGCCCAACTGTCGGCGCCCCAACTCAACATGCTGCGATACCTGGCCGAAGGCTGGAGCAATGCCGAGATAGCCGAACGCCGTGGCATCACCCAGCGCGCGACCGAGCGCCTCGTCTCCCGCACCTTCCACGCCCTCGGAATCGCGGACGATCCCACCGTCAACCCACGCGTGGTGGCCACGCGCCTCTACATCCAGAACTTCGGGGTGCCCGAGCCGGGAGGCGCGCCGTCGTCATGATGCGCCAATGGGGCAATGCCATCGGGGGGCCGAGCGCGATCACCATCTGGTCCTGGATCATCACCCTGCCCCTGGCGCTGCTCATAGGGGTCAGCGGTGGCCTGATCCTCGCTCTCCCCCTCGGTCCCTGGCTGCTCGCCGTCGTGGCCACCCAGGTGGCGCTGATCCTCCCGCTCGCCCTGGCGCGACTGACCTACCTGTCGGATCGCGTCCGTCGTCCGCGGCCCGTCGCTGCTCTCGTGACCTTCGCCGCCCTGGGTGCGCTGCGCTCGCTTCTCCTGCTCGGCTTCGCCCAGGTCATGGGAGTCACCCCTTCCGGCAATCTCGCCTCGAGCTGGCTGATCGCCGGCTCGGTCTACGGCGTGGTCGTTCTCTCGGCTATCGCCATCGTCGTCGATGGCGTACGCCAGCACCGCTCCGCACTCCAGCGCCTCGACCAGTTGCGTGCCTCACTTGCCCAGACGCGATCACTCGACGAGACCAGGCGCGCCGAACTCGCCGATGTCTTCTACGCCGAGGTGCAAACCTCGGTGTCCGCCGCGCTCGATGGTCTTAGGGTCACCGGACAGGCCACGCGCGCCGATGTGTCCGCATCGCTGCGCGCCGTGGCCGAGACGGTCGTGCGGCCACTCAGTCACCGACTGGCCAGCGACGACACCTGGGAGGTGCCGCTCGCCGTCGAGCCACCACCGCCACCACGCCTGGCCACCCGCGTCCGCGAACTGATCGGGGCCATGCGGCCAGCACAGCCGGTCCTCCTGGTCGCCCTGATCGAGCTGCTCGCCCTGCCCTACCTCTGGCAGCGCGTGGGCGTTGCCTATGCGCTTCTCAATCTCGTGGTCGGCAGTGCCGCCCTCCTGGCCACAAGTTGGATCATCGGTCGCGCCTGGCCGCGACGCTTGACGACCATCCCTGCGCTGGTCGCACTCTTCGCGGCGTACGCCGTCGCGGGAGGATTAGCATCGGCAGCGATCGACCTCGCCGCCCATGCGGTCGGCCTGAGTGCCCCCTTCTTCTGGACCACGATCGCCTTCGTGCCGATCGCCGCATTCGCCATGAGCCTTCTCGCCGCGATCACCGCGCGACGGCGTGTGATCGAGGCCGACCTCACATCAACGCTCGCCGAGGAGGCGCAGGAGACCGCGCGCCTGCGAGAGAGCCTCGCGCGCATGCGCAGCCGACTGGCTCGCGTGCTGCACTCGACGGTGCAGGGAGAGTTCATCGCCACCGCGCTGGCCCTTGCCGCCGATCAGGACGCCAGCGTGCAGGTGGTCGATGGTGAACTCGATGCACTCTCCCGGAGGGTGCGTGATCGCATCGGGGCGATCGAGGCTCCCGCCGTCTCGGCTGAGGACCGCATGCACGACCTGATCGACCTGTGGTCCGACGTCCTGGTCATCGAGGTCCGGGCCGCACCCGACGCCTGGGCG
>CAINGG010000291.1 GCA_903848435.1 uncultured Actinomycetes bacterium
CGATCTGTCCGCCTTGGCGGCAGCCTTGGTCGCCTTCTTGGGCTTGTCGTCCGCCTTGGCGGCCGCCGACGGCGGTCCGGCAGGGCGGGTCACGGCTTTGCGGGGCGTGCGGGTCGTCTTCACGACGGGCCCATCCCCCGCGGTGGTCTTGTCGACCATCGGGTCAAGTCCTCTCACGGCCCCGGGCGCTTGCACGCCACGCGGAGCCTTGCATTCGGCCGTCCCTTGCGGGACTGAAGTCTGGTTACGCCTCGCGATCGGCGGCGAGGGGATCGCCGATGGTGATGTCATCGGCGTTCCCACCCTCGGCGAGCGGCCCCTGCGACTCCCTGGTCACCTGAGGGGGGACCCGGGGCGCGAGGTCGGCCACGCTGCGCAGAGCTGCGAGGACGTCATCTGGTCTCACCGCAGGGGTTCCCTGCCGTAGGACCAGGAGAAGTATCGCACAGCCCTCCGTCGGGTCAGGCGCCGACGCGGCCGATGACTGGGCAGCGACCACCCGAAGGTCGACCACGGCCGGGACCACCTCCACCTTGCGCATGCCGTTTTTCGTGAGGCGCTCCACAACGACGTCGGGCTCTTTCAGCAGCGCCGCCACGGCCTCCTTCGCCACGAGCGGGTCGATCCCCGGGAGCTCAATCCGCCACCTGCTGGCCTCGAGCCGCTGGATGAAGTCCGGCGTGCGGGCCTCCACGACCTCGACGACGTCCAGCCCCGGCGGCAGGGCGTGGTCGATGCGGTCCCGCAGGTCCTCGGCCCGGCATGGCTCGGCGACGGCAATTTCGAGGTACTCGGCCTCACTAGCGGTGCCCGTCGGCGCCGCGTTGGCGTAGGAGATCTTGGGGTGGGGCGAGAACCCGGCGCTGTAGGCCATCGGCACCTGTGCCCGGCGAAGCGCCCGCTCGAAGGCACGCTGGAAGTCACGGTGGCTCGCGAAGCGCAGGCGGCCCCGCTTGGCGTAGCGGATGCGAAAGCGCTGCGCCGGTGCGACGAACTCGCGCGGTGGCTTGCGACTCACGCCATCGAGCCCGCGCGGTTGGCCGGCATACCGATCTCGACGCTTGTCGGGCCCACCTGGATGTGCGTGCCCATCTGATCGCACACGCCGCAGTCGAAGCAGGGGGTCCACCGGCAGTCCTCGACTCCGCTTTCGTCGAGCGATGCCTGCCAGTCCTCCCAGAGCCATTCGCGATCGAGCCCCGAATCCAGGTGATCCCACGGGAGAACCTCGGCGTGATCTCGCTCGCGCACGGTGAACCAGTCGAGATCGACAGGCTCATCGGCGAGCGCATGCTGCGCTGCACGCGCCCAGCGATCGAAGTCGAAGTGCGCGCTCCAGCCGTCAAAACGTGCGCCGTCCTGCCACGCGGCCAAGATCACCCGCCCGACCCGGCGGTCACCGCGGGAGAGCAGGCCTTCGATGATTCCGGGCTTCCCATCGTGGTAGCGGAAGCCGATGGCCTTGCCGTACTCCCGGTTGGAGCGGATGGCATCGCGTAGGAGGGCAAGCCGCGCGTCGGTTGTCTCGTGGTCGAGTTGGGCGGCCCACTGGAAGGGCGTGTGCGGCTTGGGCACGAAGCCGCCGATCGACACGGTACAGCGGATGTCACGGCGTCCGCTCACTTCGCGTCCGACGCGGATGACCTCCGCTGCCATCCGCGCAATCTGAAGGACGTCGTCATCGGTCTCGGTGGGGAGTCCGCACATGAAGTAGAGCTTGACCTGGCGCCATCCCGCGGCGTAGGCCGTAGCAACCGTGCGAATCAAGTCCTCCTCAGTGACCTGCTTGTTGATGACCTTGCGCATGCGCTCGCTGCCACCCTCAGGCGCGAAGGTCAGTCCACTGCGCCGGCCGTTGCGGGAGAGCTCGTTGGCCAGGTCGACGTTGAAGGCATCGACGCGAGTGCTGGGCAGCGACAACGATGTCTGCGAGTCGGAGTAGCAGTCAGCAAGGAAGGTCGTGACCTCGGCGATCTCGGAGTGGTCGGCGCTCGACAGGGACAGCAGCCCGACCTCTTCGTACCCCGTGGCGGAGAGCCCGCGCTCGACCATGGCGGCAATACCCGCCTTGCTGCGCTCACGCACCGGGCGCGTGATCATGCCGGCCTGGCAGAAGCGGCACCCGCGCGTGCATCCGCGGAAGATTTCCACGCTCATGCGCTCGTGCACGGTCTCAGCCAGCGGCACGAGCGGCGCACGCGGGTAGTCCCACCCGTCGAGATCCATCAGCGTGTGTTTCGCGACGCGCCACGGCACGCCGGCCGCACGTGGGACGACCCGTCGGATGCGGCCATCCGCGAGGTACTCCACGTCGTAGAGCGAGGGCACATAGGCGACACCCGACGCGGCGATCCTCTGCAGCAGGCCGGCGCGACCCTCAGGCTGACCGTCGGCCTTCCATGCTCGCACGACCTCGGTCAGCGCGAGCACTGCCTGCTCGCCATCACCGAGCACCGCAGCGTCGATGAAGTCGGCGATCGGCTCGGGGTTGAAGGCAGCGTGGCCACCGGCAACCACGATCGGGTGGCTCGCATCCCGCTCGACAGCCAGCAGGGGGATGCCCGCAAGATCGAGCGCGGTGAGCATGTTGGTGTAGCCGAGTTCAGTGGAGAAGGACACGCCCAGCAGGTCGAAGGCCCCCACGGGACGGTGCGAGTCGACCGTGAACTGCGGGACCTCGTGCTCGCGCATGAGCGCCTCGAGGTCGGGCCAGACCGCGTAGGTGCGCTCGCAGAGGACGCCCTCCTGGCCGTTGAGCACCTCGTAGAGGATCTGGACGCCCTGATTGGGGGCGCCCACCTCATAGGCATCGGGATACATGAGCGCCCAGCGAACGTTCGCGGACTCCCAGTCGGCCTGAACGGCGTTGACCTCGCCACCGACGTACTGGATGGGCTTTTGGACCAGGGGCAGAAGGTGCTCCAGGCGATCGAAGACCGGCGCGGGGCTCATGCCCCCCAGGGTAGCGAGCGCCTAGGACTGCTCGTGGATGCGCACGTTTTCCAGCAGTCCGAGCGCAATCCAGGAGGCAAACATGGACGTTCCGCCGTAGGAAACGAATGGCAAGGGCACGCCCGTGATGGGCATGATGCCCAGGGTCATGCCGATGTTCTCGAACATCTGGAAGGCCAGCCACGCGACGACACCAGCCGCGACGAGGCGTCCGAAGAGCTCGGTGGATCCGATCGCGATGCGCATCCCTCGCCACAGCACGATGCTCAGCAGCGCGATCGTGATGGCCGCGCCAATGAATCCCACCTCCTCGCCAATGACGGTGAAGATGAAGTCGCTCTCGTTGACCGGCACGAAGTTGCCCTGGGTCTGCGGGCCCTGGAAGAGGCCTTCGCCCCACACGCCGCCACTTCCGATGGCAATGCGCGCCTGCGTGGCGTTGTAGGCGGCCGTCGTGGCCGCCTCGTCCGGGTTGACGAAGGACGTCAGGCGCGCGATCTGGTAGTCCTTCACGAATCCGAGTTGCCACGCCACGATGGCAGCGGTTGCCCCGCCGACCAGCAGGCCGGCGACCCACCTTGTGCGCGCGCCCGAGACAGCGACCATCGCGACGACGATCGTGCACATGATGAGCACGGTGCCGGTGTCGTTCTGCAACAGCACCAGTCCGATCGGGATGGCCGCCAGGACCAGGGCGAGAAGGACGTCGCGATCGCGCGGCTCGGCCTCGGCGTCGCGCTTCTCGGCCAGGACGAGCGCGAGGATCAGCACGATGGCAACCTTCGCGAACTCCGAGGGCTGGAGGGTGAACCCGCCCGGAATCTTCACCCACGCGCGAGCGCCTGCGATGGTCGTGCCGAGTGGGGTGTAGACGAGCAGGATGCCCAGTATCGCCAGCCCGTAGATGAAGGGCGTGTAGGCCCGCAAGAGGCGGTAATCGAGTCTGGAGATGACGAAGGCGAGAACGATGCCGATGCCGATGTTGATCAGGTGCCGGTAGAGGAAGTACTGCGGATCGTCACCCGCGAGGTCGGAGCGGCTGGCCGACCAAACGAAGACCGAACTGCCCGCGCTCAAGACGAGCGCGGCGGCAAAGAGGATCCAGTCGAGGCGCCGCCAGTAGGACAGGCGACCTTCCTGGCGCGCGCCGATGAATCGGCGTCCTGGGGTGGGCTGCAGGTCGGCGCTCATGACATCGCCCCTGTCGCGCTTGCTGACGGAGCGGGAGCGAGGGTGGGTGCGGTTTCGCTCTCGGGCATGACGGGGGTGCCGTCCGGC
>CAINGG010000292.1 GCA_903848435.1 uncultured Actinomycetes bacterium
CTATCAGCGGCCCTTCGACCTCGTCGAGATCCCCGACGCCCACTACGTCATCCTCGCCGACTACGTCACGACCGACGACGGATCGGGACTGGTGCACCAGGCGCCGGCGTTCGGCGCGGACGACCTCGCGACCTGCCGCGCCTACGGCTTGCCTGTCGTCAACCCCGTGCGCCCCGACGGCACTTTCGAGCCCGAACTGCCGCTCGTGGGTGGCACCTTCTTCAAGAAGGCCGACGATGTCCTCGTCGATGACCTAAAGGCCCGCGGCCTCCTTGCCAAGCACGTCGGCTACGAGCACGCCTACCCGCACTGCTGGCGTTGCCATACGCCGCTCATCTACTACGCGCAGCCGTCGTGGTACATCCGCACCACCGCGATCAAGGACGCCCTGCTCCGCGAGAACGAGGAGACCAACTGGTTCCCCGGCACCATCAAGTGGGGCCGTTACGGCGACTGGCTGACCAACAACGTCGACTGGGCGCTCTCGCGCAATCGCTACTGGGGCACCCCCCTGCCCATCTGGCGGTGCGACGAGGGCCACCTCACGGCGATCGGCTCGCTGGCCGAGCTCGGCGAGAAGGCCGGGCGCGACCTGACCGCGCTCGACCCGCACCGCCCCTTCGTCGACGACATCACCTTCGCCTGCCCCGAGTGCGGCGGCACGGCCACGCGCGTGCCCGAGGTCATCGACTGCTGGTACGACTCCGGTGCGATGCCCTTCGCCCAGTGGGGCTACCCGCATCGGGGTCAGGACACCTTCGACGCGCGCTACCCGGCCGACTTCATCTGCGAGGCCATCGACCAGACGCGCGGCTGGTTCTACACGCTCATGGCGATCGGCACCCTGGTCTTCGATGACAGTTCCTATAAGAACGTCGTCTGCCTCGGCCACATCCTCGACGAGGACGGCCGCAAGATGAGCAAGCACCTCGGCAACGTCCTCGAGCCGATCTCGCTCATGGACGAGCACGGCGCCGATGCCGTGCGCTGGTTCATGCTCGCGTCGGGGTCGCCCTGGCAGGCACGCCGCGTCGGTCATGCCGCCATCCAGGAGGTCGTCCGCAAGGTCCTGCTGACCTACTGGAACACCGCCTCCTTCCTCTCCCTCTACGCGCGGGCCGCCGACTGGTCGCCCGGCGGCCCGGTGCCCCCGATTGCCGATCGCCCGCCGATGGACCGCTGGCTGCTCTCCGAGGCTCACCGACTCGCACGCGATGTCGACGCGGCCCTGGAATCCTTCGACACCCAGCGCGCCGGGCGCCTGATCGCCGCATTCGTCGACGACATGTCCAACTGGTACGTCAGGCGCACGCGCCGTCGCTTCTGGGACGGTGATCCCGCGGCCCTCGCCACGCTCGACGAGGCCCTGCGGATCGTCACGCTCGTCATGGCGCCGTTCACGCCCTTCGTGACCGAGCGCGTATGGCAGGACATGGTGCGCCCGGCCAACGCCGATGCAGCGCCGAGCGTGCACCTTGCAGCATGGCCGACGGCAGACGCCGCGGTCATCGACGACACTCTCGCCGAGCAGGTCGCGCTCGTGCGCCGCACGGTCGAGCTCGGTCGCGCCGCGCGTGCCGCATCCAGCGTGCGCACCCGCCAGCCGCTCGCCCGCGCCCTGGTCTCGGCGCCCGGCTGGACGGCACTGCCGGACGATCTCGTCGCCGAAGTGGCCAGTGAACTCAACGTACTCGACATGTCGAGCCTGTCGGAGTCCGAGGGAAACCTGGTGGACGTGACGGCCAAGGCGAACTTCCGCTCGCTCGGCAAGCGTTTCGGCAAGCAGACCCCGACCGTCGCCGACGCCATCGCTACCGCCGATGCTGCCGTGCTTGCTGCCGCGCTGCGCGGGGGCGAGGCATCGGTCGACGTACCCGGGATGGGACCGGTCACCGTCACCGCCGAGGACGTCGTCGTCACCGAGACCCCCCGGGAGGGTTGGTCCGTGGCCAGCGGCGAGGGCGAGACGGTCGCCCTCGACCTGCACCTGTCCCCGGAATTGCGCCGCCTTGGCACCGCACGCGAGGCGATCCGCCTGATCCAAGAGGCTCGCAAGAACGCCGGTCTCGACATCTCCGACCGCATCACGCTGACATGGTCGGCGACTGACGATGACGTCGCGTTGGCGCTGCGCGAGCACGGGGAGCACATCGCCGGCGAGGTGCTGGCCACGTCCTTCGCCGAAGGCTCACCATCCGCTGAAGACTTCAGCGGCGCCGACCTCGACCTCGGGCTCGAGTTCTCACTGCGCAAGGCATAGGCGCCCCTTCGTGGACGTCCCCAATATCGCGAGCAACACCCCCCTCTGGCTCGCCCTGCTCACGACCTTCATTGCCGCGGTGTCGGGGGCGCTCATCGGACGGGCTCCCGCGCGGGTGAAGTACGACATCGTCGGCATCGTCCTCTTCGCCTTCTTCCTCGGGCTCGGCGGCGGGATTACCCGTGACATCCTGCTCGGCAATCTCCCACCGCTCGCCCTGCGCTCACCCTGGTACATCGCGACGGTGCTCGGGGCCGTCGTGGTCGTCTTGATCATCGGCAGATGGATCCCCGTGAATGGCGTCGTGTTCGTCACACTCGATGCCCTCGCACTGGGCCTGTACGGCGTCATCGCCGCGCAGATGGCCATCGAGTTCGGCCTGCCGGATATCGGGGCGATGACCGTCGGCATCCTGGCCGCGATCTCCGGCGGCGTCATCGTCGCGGTCCTGCGCGGGGAGACGCCGGAGATCCTCCGCCCCAGCCAGCCCTACGCCATCCTCGTGCTCATCGGCGTCACGATCTTCGTGCTCCTCGACCAATTCAACGCCGGGCTTGCCGCCTTCCTGTGCGTGGGAAGCGTGATCGGCCTGCGGCTGGCGACCTTGCACTGGGACATCCGGACACGCGCCGTTCGCCCCATCGACCGCTCTCCCGGTGAACCGCCAGCGGATGTGTGAGGCTTAAGCCATGCCGTTCGACCTGGTCCTCGGACTGCCGGTCCACCCACTGGTCGTGCACTTCGCGATTGTCCTGCTGATCCTCGGTGCGCTGGGGTTCGTCGCCATCGTCCTTATCCCCCGCTGGCGCGGGGCCTTGGGATGGGCGACAGTCGGCATCCTCGGGGTCGGCGTGATCGCCGCCTTCGCCGCCAATGAGTCCGGTGAGGCCCTATCGGCACGCGTCGGGCTGCCGCAGGAGCACGCGGAGTGGGGGGATCGACTCTTCCCGGTGTCGATTGCGCTATTCGTCATCGCGCTCGGGTGGTACCTGTGGCAGCGCAAGGCGAGCGGCCCCGGAGTGACGATCGTCGGTGTTATCGGCATCCTCCTGGCCATCGGCACCATCGCCCTCACAACGATCGTCGGCCACAGCGGGGCCGAGGCCGTATGGGCGAATCGTGTCGCGCCCGTTGCGGCCCCGTCTCCCGACGCGACATCGTCGCCGTCTGCTTCCGCCATCACCATGGCCGATGTCGCACAGCACGCCACGCCCGCCGACTGCTGGAGTGTCGTCGACGGCACCGTCTATGACCTGACCGCGTGGATCGGCGAGCATCCCGGCGGCCCCCAGGTCATCGAGGGCATGTGCGGCGTCGATGCCACCCAGGCCTTCACCGACATGCACGGCGGCCAGGCCGAGCCCGCTGGCGTCCTGGCCGGCTTCGAGGTGGGCCCGCTGGGCTGACCTGTCAGTTCACTTCTTCAGGGGCACCTCGGCCAATTCACACGCACCCCGATCGAAGTCCTCGGGCCGGTAGGGGTTGCCTGCGGCAGAACCTGCCATGGACGCCCACTTCTCCATAACGGCCCGGATATCGGCCTTGGCGGCGGCGACGGCCTTGGGATCGAGAAGGTTGATCGGGCAGTAGGCCAGGTTCTTCTCGGGCCGCACGAACATGAACTCGTAGCCACCCCATATCTCCTCGCCCTCCCACGATGGCACCGTCGCGATGACATCGCCGACCTTGACCACGTCTCCACGCTTCATCGTCGTCTTCACGTGGTCGACGGAGAAGATCGAATTCGTCGCCTCGTCGAACATGATGTAGAGCTCAACGTCCTTGCTCTCCGGCTGGTCACGCACCTCAAGGACCCTCCCGTTCACCGGTGAGATCACGGGGGTGCCGATCTTCAGCATCATGAAGGTCAACGCCGATTCGGTGTAGCCGTTGTAGTCACGGCCGAAGATCTTGACGGGCTGGAAGGGGCCCAGGTCCTTGGCGCTCGACCACAGCCACGGGTCTGACGCGAAGTCCAGGGTGAGGTTCTGGAAGGGGAACTCCGACGATGTGCCGCCGCCGCCCGGGTCAGGCGGTGGAGCGGTGCATGCGGCCAACTGCCTCTTCTGCTTGGCGTTCAAGGTCTTCGCCTTGGCGATGGCGGCCGCCGCCTTGGCGCCGAACTTCTTGGTCAGGCATGCCCGCGTGGCGGTGTCGAGTGGGACCGCGCTCGCGCCCACAGGGGCAACCAGCATGCCCACGAAGAGCGCTAGGGACAGGGCGAGAGCGGCGCGACGCATGGGTACCTCCGCGGTGACCGGGGTGGCCCCGCCGCGGGGCCGCGGGGCCACGGTACGCCCGGGAGGGACCCGTCTCAAGCCGAAATCAAGAACGTCCGGTGACC
>CAINGG010000293.1 GCA_903848435.1 uncultured Actinomycetes bacterium
CCAGCGCTCGAAGTTGTCGGAGTTCCACAGGAAGGGGCGGTAGAAGCAGGTGCGGAAGCGCTCCATCGTGTGCTCGGCGCCCAGGAAGTGCCCGCCCGCGCCGACCTCCTCGTGGGCCCCGAAGGCCAGGGCCTCGTCGTCGAAGTCAACCGGCGTGAACTCGCGCTCCAGCGACTCCAGGATCTGGACGTCGATGACGTACTTCTCGTAGCCGGCGACGAGTCCGCCCTCGAGCCAGCCGGCCGTGTGCATGACGAAGTTGGTGCCGGCCAGGAACGTCGGCAGCATCGTCATGAGCGACTCGAAGGCCGCCTGGCCATCGGCGGTCTGCGAGGAATTGAGGCCGCCGCCCGTACGGAACGGCAGGTTGAAGTGGCGGGCGATCTGGCCGGTGCACAGCAGGCCGATGGCGGACTCCGGCGTACCGAACTGCGGCGAGCCCGACTGCATGTCGATGTTGGACAGGAAGGAGCCGAAGACGACGGGAGCGCCGGGCCTGATCAACTGACTGAGCGCGATGCCGGTGAGGGTCTCGGCCATCTGCTGGGCCAGGGTCGACGGAATCGACACGGGCGACATGGCGCCCATGAGGAGGAACGGCGTCAAGATCACGGGCTGCATGGCCTTGGCGTACTCGAACTGCGCCTCGAGCATGCGGTCGTCCCAGCGCAGGGGAGAGTTGCAGTTGATGAGGGAGATGCAGGCGGGGGTCTTCTCGATCGACTCTCGGCTGCCGAAGAGGATCTCGCTCATGCGGATGGTGTCAAGAGCGCGAGTGCCGCTCACCACGTTGCCCATGTAGAACTTGTCGGTCAGGGTCATCGCGGCGTAGAGCATGTCGAGATGCCGCGAATCAAGCGGGGCGTCGCTGGGCTCGCAGACCACGCCGCCGACGCTGTCCATCGCGCTGAAGGACTGGGCCAGTTTGGCGAAGTTGCGGTAGTCCTCCATGGTCGCGTCACGGCGGGTGCCGCCCTGGCGCACGAACGGCGGACCGTAGACGCTGGAAAACACCATGTGGTCGCCGCCGATGTGCACGGAGTTGGCGGGATTGCGCGCCTGAATGTCGAACTCGCGCGGAGCCTTCGCCACCTGCTCAAGCACGAAGTCGGGATCGAAGAAGACCTTGTCGCCGTCGGTGCGCATGCCGGCAGCCTTGAAGAGTTCGACCGCCTCCGGCTTCATGAACTCGATGCCGAGCTCGGAGACGATGCGACGCCAGCCTCGGTCGAGGACCGCCATGGAATCCTCCGAGAGGATCTCGTAGCGCGGCAGCTTGTTGACGAACATGGCATTCCTCCCGCTTGACCGGTCTGGCGCGTGATCCTACACTCACTTTTTGGCACAGTGGTTCCATATGATGGAACCTCGGCACCGGGAGGGGCCATGTCAGGCACGGCGCCCGTGGGCACGCAGGCGGTGGATCGAGCCGCCCTGCTGCTCGTTGCCGTCCTCGAAGCGTCAGCGCCGCTCTCATCGAGTGAGCTGGTGGCCGCCACCGCGCTGCCCAAGAGCACCGTGTCGCGCCTCCTGTCGAGCCTGGAGCGCAGTGGCCTCATTCAGCGGACGGCCGACGGGGCGGTGGTCGCGGGGCCGCGCATCACGGACTACGCGCTGTCCGTGCGCCCCGAGGACACGCTCATCCGTCTCGCCGAGCCCTCACTCGAGCGGCTCGGCTCACTGACCGGCGAGACGGTCAACCTCGCCATTCCGCTGGGCGGCGAAGTGCGCCAGATCGCGCAGGTCGACGCGATCTACCTCCTCGGCGCCGTCAATTGGCTCGATCGACCCGTCCCCTTCCACTGCAGCGCGCTGGGGCGCGTCTTCCTCGCGCACGGCCATGCGCTGCCCGCGGGTCGACTGCCGAAGATGACCGAGAGCACCATCACGTCACGATCGCACTTGCAGCGCGAACTCGACCGCGTTCACGAACGCGGCTACGCCGTCGTCGACTCGGAGCTCGAGCCGGGCCTGGTGGCGGTGGCCGCACCCATCCGCTCCGCCGACGGCTCGGTCAATGCCGCCGTGTCCGTCTCCGGCCCCTCCGTCCGCCTCACTGCCGAGGCGGTCCCGTCCGTCGGCGCCCTCGTGATCGAGGCCGCCGATTCCATCAGCCGCGCCCTCCGCCAGGGGCAGGCCAGCACCTCACGCAAGGGAGCAGCATGACCCCCGACGAGATCCTCAAGGGCCTCTACGACGAGACCATGGTCGGCAACAAGCCGGCGGTGCTCGAGCTCACGCAAGCGGGCCTCGATGCCGGCGTGCTGCCGGAGACGATGCTCTTCGAGGCCCTCATCCCCTCGCTCGAAGAGGTCGGCGCTCGCTTCGAACGCGGCGACTGGTTCGTGCCCGAGATGCTTATCGCCGGCAAGGCGATGGCCGGTGCGCTCGACGTCCTGCGCCCGCTGCTGGCGCAGACCGGCGTCGAGAGCGTGGGCACCTTCCTCATGGGCACCGTCAAGGGCGACGTGCACGACATCGGCAAGAACCTCGTCAACATCATGCTCGAGGGTGCGGGCTTCACCGTGATCGACCTCGGCGTGCAGGTGCCGCCGGAGAAGTTCGTCGCCGCGATCGAGGAGCACCAGCCCGACATCGTGGGCATGTCGGCGTTCCTCACCACGACGATGCCGATGTTCAAGGCCAACATCAACGCGATCGAGAAGGCCGGCCTGCGCGACAAGGTCGTCATCATGGTCGGCGGCGCCCCCGTGACCCAGGAGTACGCCGATGTGTGCGGCGCCGACGGCTACGCGGCCGACGCTGCCACCGCCGTGCGCCGCGCCAAGGAGTTCGTCGCCGCGAAGCGGGCCGGCTGACCGTGCCCAAGCTCCTCCCGCTCCTCGAGCACGTCGTCAAGCAGCCCGTGTGGGACTGCCGCATGTGCGGCCAGTGCGTGCTGCACTCCACCGGCATGACGTGCCCGATGACCTGCCCCAAGACCCTGCGCAACGGTCCGTGCGGCGGAGTGCGCGAGGACGGCCACTGCGAGGTCAAGCCGGAGATGCGCTGCGTGTGGGTCAAGGCCGAGGAGCGCTCGCACTCTCCGCTCAACCCTCACCTGTGGGAGGAGGAGTTCAACGACCTGCGCCCGCCGGTGGACAACCGTCTCAAGGGCACGTCGTCGTGGCTCAACCTCATCAACGGGCGCGATCGGCGTACGCCAGCCGGCTGGGAGGGCGTCGCGCAGGAGCGTTTCTCCGCTGTCCCCGGCGCGAGCATGGTCGAGGTCGACGAGCCCACCACGCTGCCGGAGGGATTCCACTCGTGAGCCGCCTGTCCACCCTCCTCGCGGAGGGCACGCGTCCTGTCGTCACCGCGGAATTCCCCAGCATCGACGGCGGCGGTCTCGCGGCGGTCGAGAAGGCCGCCGACGAGCTGCGCCCCTTCGTCGACGCGGTCAACGCCACCGACAACCCTGCGGCGCACGCGCACGCCTCCAACACCTCGATCGCCATCGCGATGTCTCAGTTCGGCCTCGAGCCGATCATGCAGGTCGTCTGCCGCGACAAGAACCGCATCGCGATGCAGGCCGACATCATGGGCGCGAGTCTCTTCGGCATCGAGAACGTCGCGTGCCTCACCGGCGATGACGTCACCGCCGGTGACGAACCTGAGGCACGCCGCGTCTTCGATCTCGACAGCACGCAACTCGTCAAGGTCGCCAGCGGACTCGCGGAAGGCCACTACCTCTCGGGCCGCGCGATCAAGCAGCCACCCGCGCTCTTCGTCGGCGCGGTCGAGAATCCCTTCGCTCCCCCGCTGGACTACCGCGTCATGCGCGCAGATCGG
>CAINGG010000294.1 GCA_903848435.1 uncultured Actinomycetes bacterium
CGCTGGCGAAGCGCCGGGTGGACCTATCGGGCACTGGGGCGACCGACGGCCTAGCGGCGTCCCCACGCGATGGCCGGACAGTTGTCCATGACGACGTCCAGGCCGGCATCGATCGCGCGCTGCGCCGCCGCCTCGTCGATGACGCCCAGTTGCAGCCACACGGCCTCGGCTCCCGCGGCGATCGCCTCGTCGACAAACGGGCCCACGCGGTCAGACCGCACGAACATGTCGACGACGTCGGGCGCACCGACAGCGGCCACGGCCTCCGCGATCGTCGCGTAGCCCTGCTCGCCGTGCACGACCTCGGCCCTGGGGTAGATCGGGACGATGCGCTTGCCCCGAGACTGGAGAAGGCGGGCAATGCCGTAGGCGTCGCGGTCGGGATTGTTGCCAAGCCCCACGATGAACCACGTGCTCGTGTCGTCGAGGACTCGGTCGACCACCTCAGCGGTGCCGTAGAGCTGTGGGTCGCGGCTAGTCATGCTCGCGGACCCGGGCGCCCTTCTGGATAGCGGACTCGCGCAGGCCCGCCTGGAACTCCCTCATCGACTCGCGCAGATCGACGTCGGTGCTGCCGAGAATTCGCACGGCGAGAAGGCCGGCATTGCGCGCACTGCCGACGGCCACCGTGGCGACGGGTACGCCGGCGGGCATCTGCGCGATCGACAGCAGCGAGTCCAGGCCGTCAAGGTGGGTCAGCGGGATGGGCACGCCGATCACGGGCAGTGGGGTCAGCGATGCCACCATGCCCGGCAGGTGAGCGGCACCTCCGGCACCGGCGATGATGACGCGAAGCCCGCGATCGGCCGCGGACTCGGCGTAGGACACCATCTCCTTGGGCATGCGATGCGCCGACACGACATCGGCCTCGTAGGGCACACCGAACTCACGCAGCGCCTCGGCCGCGGCCTCCATCACCGGCCAGTCCGAATCGCTGCCCATGATGATGCCGACCAGCGGGGACGCCTCACTCATCGATGACCCCCATCAGGTAGTCGGCCGCATGGTGCGCCCGGGCGAGCAGCGAGTCGAGATCGTCGCCGACCACGGTCACATGACCTAGTTTGCGCCCGGGCCTCGGGTCCTTGCCGTAGAGGTGCACCTTGAGCCCCGGGTCACGGGCGAGGACGTGGCGGTAGGCGTCCTGGAGGGGAGGCAACGTCGCGGCATCGCGCGGACCGACGACGTTGACCATGACCGTCCACTGAGCGCGCGGGCGCGGATCACCCAGGGGCAGGTCGAGCACCGCGCGCAGGTGGTTCTCGAATTGGCTCGTCACGGCACCGTCGATCGACCAGTGACCGGAATTGTGCGGGCGCATGGCGAGCTCATTCACCAAGATGCCCCGCGGGGCATCGAAGAGCTCGACGGCGAGCATGCCCGTCACGTCAAGGTCGCGGGCTATGCGCAATGCGAGTTCCTGCGCCTCCATCGCACGCTCGTCCGACAGATCGGGGCAGGGCGCGACGACCTCCGAGCACATCCCGTCGACCTGCACGGTGCGCACCACGGGGTACGCGATGGCCTGGCCGGACGGCGATCGGGCGACCTGCGCCGCCAATTCGCGGGTGAAGGGCACGAACTCCTCCGCCAGCCACACCGCGTCGGGGACCAGGTCGGTCGAGCGCATCACGTCGGCGGCCTCCTCCGCTGACGAGACGACCCAGACTCCTCGCCCGTCGTACCCGCCGCGCGACACCTTGAGGACCAGTGGCCAGCCGAGAAGGTCTCCGAAGCGGGGCAGGTCGTCTTCCCCCTCGACGACGGACCAGCCGGGCGTCGGGGCGCCCA
>CAINGG010000295.1 GCA_903848435.1 uncultured Actinomycetes bacterium
ACCGATGACTACACCTCCCCCGACCACCCGCTGCAGGTGGAGTGCCGGCGCGAACTCGAGGAACTCGCGGGCGAGCAGAGCTGGGCCGCAGCTGTCGACGGCTGCGGTGCACCGCTCTTCGGCCTGACTCTTGCTGGCCTTGCGCGCGTGGGCTCGGTGTGCGTGCAGGCCGAGCCGGGCACGCCCCCGCGCCGCGTTGCGGATGCCATGCGAGCGCACCCCGAGTGGGTGGCCGGCACATCGCGCGATGCCACGGCCCTCGCTCGCTCGCTGCCGGGCACCTTGGTCAAGGAGGGTGCGGAGGCCGTCTATGTCGTGGGATTGCCGGACGGTCGCGGCATTGCGCTGAAGGTCGAGGACGGTGCCAACCGCGCCCGGCCGGTCGCCATGGCGGGCGTCTTGCGGGCCTTGGGCATCGACAACGACGTGATCGAGGGGCATGCTCATGCACCTCTCATGGGCGGTGGCCGCGTCGTCGGCGAGATCCGTCCGGGTCCCCTCGCATGACGTCGCCGCCGAGTCGATTGCATCGAGCACTCGGCGTACGCGCGGCCACGGTCGTCGGTCTCGGTGCGATGCTCGGCACCGGTGTCTTCGCGGTGTGGACGCCCGCCTACGCGCTCGCCGGTCCCTGGATCGTTGCCGGCCTGCTGATCGCCGCCACCGTCGCCGTGCTCAACGCCGTATCCACGGTCCGCCTGGCTCGCGTGCTACCGGAGTCGGGCGGCGCCTACGCCTACGGACGAGCCTTCATCGGCCGCCCCGCGGCCCTCATCGCCGGATACGCGTTCGTCATCGGCAAGTCCGCATCGGCCGGTGCCGCTGCGCTGACCATCGGCGCCTACGCATGGCCCGGGCACGAGCGCGCTGTCGGACTCGTGGCCGTCGCAGTAGCCCTGGCCGTCGACCTGCGCGGCATCGTGCGATCGGTACGCGTCAGCGCCGTGCTCGTCGCGCTCGTCATCGCTGCGCTCGGGGCACTCGCCATCACGTGGTGGACTACGCAGTCCACGGCGATGCCCTCCGCCGCTGGCACGCCCGGAGCGGTCGACCTCCTTGCCGCCAGCGGGCTTCTCTTCGTCGCCTTCGCCGGCTATGCACGCATCACGGTGCTGGGCGAGGAGGTACGTGATCCCGCGCGCACGGTTCCCCGCGCCGTCATCGCGAGCTTTGCCATCGTCATCGTCGTCTACGTCGTCGTCGCGCTGACTGTCGTGGCTGCCGCGGGGTCCGGGGTCACGCTGAGCCCCGCGCCGCTCACCGATATCGCTCGCGCGTCGGCGGGGGAGTGGCTGACTGTCGTGATGCGCATCGGTGCCGTGATCGCCGCCGGTGCGGTGCTGCTCTCGCTCCTGGCCGGAGTGGGCCGCACCCTCTTCGCGATGGCCGATCGCGGTGACGCCCCGCGGCCCCTCGCCGCCGTGAGCGAGCGCACCCGCGCGCCGTACCGGGCCGAGATCGCGGCGGCCGGATTGGCGATGCTGGTGGTCCTCGTCGGGGGCATCGGCTTCGCGCTGGGCCTGTCGGCAGCCACCGTGATGACCTATTACGCGGTGGCCCACCTGGCCTCGTGGCGCCGGGGGGCACGGCTGGTGCCCCTGGCCGGCCTCGCCTTGTGCGGCGCCCTCACGGTGGCCCTCGTGGTGACCGCGCTGGGGTGAGCCCGACCTGTCGCCTCTCGACCCTTCAGGGTCGTCGCGGTCATCTCGCCCGCACTGGAACTACCCGGCCTCGTCTAGTCGAGTGTCACCACGTTGGATCGCACCCCGCTACCTTCGAAGTAG
>CAINGG010000296.1 GCA_903848435.1 uncultured Actinomycetes bacterium
GCCGAGCACGGTCTGACGATCTCGCACGTGGTCGAGACCCACTTTCACAACGACTACGTCACGGGTGGCCTCGAGCTTGCTCGCAAGCACCAGGCGACCTACGTCGTGCCCGCGGGGTTCGACATCCAGTTCAGTGCCACGCAGGTGAGTGATGGTGACAGCTTCGATGTAGGGGACCTGCGGGTCGAGTCGATCCACACGCCCGGACATACGCCCAACCACATGTCCTACGCCGTTCGCGCGGGCGACGATCAGGTGGTGTTCACCGGTGGATCGCTTCTCTACGGCAGCGTGGGTAGGCCCGACCTGGTCTCGCCCGAGCTCACCGTGAAGCAGGCTCATGACCAGTGGCACTCGGCGCACAAGTTGGCCGCGAAGCTGGGCGACGATGCAGAAGTCTTTCCGACCCATGGCTTCGGTTCCTTCTGCTCGGCCACCCAGACCCAGGGCCTCGCCTCCACCATCGGGCGCGAGCGCGTCATCAATCCCGCGCTGACGGAGGATGAGGAAGCCTTCGTGCAGACCATGCTCGCGGGCCTTGACGTTTTCCCCGCGTACTACGCCCACATGGGCCCAGCCAACGTGGCCGGACCTCCCGACGTCGATCTCTCGACGCCCTCGCCCATCGATCGCAACGAGCTCCTTGCACGGGCCCGACGTGGCGAATGGATCGTCGACCTGCGCTCGCGCGCGGTGTTCGCCGCCGGGCATCTGCCTGGCTCCCTCAACTTCCAGATGGCTGGTTCGTTTATCAATTACCTCGCTTGGATGCTGCCTTGGGGTACGCCGATCACTCTGGTGGGGGCGACGCCCGAGCAGATCGAGGAGGCACAGCGCGAACTCGTGCGCGTAGGCATTGACCAGTTGCAGGGGGCCGCCCTGGCTGCGCCCGAGCTATGGGAAGGCGACTCGGCCGACCTTGCCAGGCTGCCCCGGGTCACCTTCGCCGACCTGGCGAAGGAGCTCGGCCCGGGCCAAGCCCCCGTTGTCATCGACACCCGGCAAATCCTCGAGTGGGAGGCCGGCCATGTCGATGGAGCGCGATTCATTCCCTTCTACGAGGTGGCTGACCGCCTGGGCGAAATCCCTCGTGAAGGACCGGTCTACGTCTACTGCGGCTCGGGCTACCGGGCTGCGGCGGTGACGTCGCTCCTGCAGCGCGAAGGTTTCGACAATGTCGTCCTGGTCGACGACATGTTCGCCCATGCCGCTCAGGCGGGGCTGGCCATCGAAGTGCCCGACAAGCCCCGGCGTGAGCCCGGATGGACATGGACGGCTTCGCGGGCGGCAGTCCGGTCGCGGGATTCAGCGGTGCCGAACTCCACCGCGTAGTTGGTCGCCGATAGCCTCCCTCCGTGGTCGCCGCTAATCCCACGGGACGTACCAGCGCGAAGTGGAAGGCCCACGACCCCGACGTGCTGCCGCTGTGGGTGGCCGAGATGGACTTCCCTCTTGCCACAGTGATCGCGAGCGCGCTGCACGATGCGATCGACCGCTCCGATACCGGCTATCGCTGGGCCGCGGGTCTCCCGGAGGCGCTGGCCGGCTTCGCGGGTAGGCGCATGGGCTGGGAGCTGGACCCCGAGCGCGTCATCGTGCTCGGCGACGTGCTGGCTGCGATGTCCGAGTCACTGCACCGGCTCACGCCCGACGGTTCATCCGTGGTGATCACGCCGCCGGTCTACCCGCCGTTCTTCTCGACCGTCCGCCGCGTCATCGAGCGCCCGCTCGTCGAGGTACCCCTGCTCGATGGGCGCGCGCTCGATCTCGATGGCCTGGCCAAGGCCTTCGCTCGGCCCGACGTGTCGGCGTTCTTGATGTCGAGCCCGCACAATCCCACCGGCACGATCCACTCACGCCAGACCCTGGAGCAGGTGGCACGCCTGGCGCGCGCGCACGACGTCGTCGTCGTCGCCGACGAGGTGTGGGCGCCCTTGCCGCTCGAACGACGTGAGGTCACCCCCTACCTGTCGCTCGGCGAGGAGCTCACCGGCCCCGACGTCTCCCTCATCTCCGCGAGCAAGGCCTTCAACCTCGCGGGCCTGAAGTGCGCGCAGGTGGTCGCCGGCTCCGCGCAGACGGCGGCGACGCTGCGCGAGGCCATACCCGTCGAGGTCACCTACGCGGCGAGCCAGTTCGGCGTCATCGCCTCCATCGCCGCCTATCGCGATGGAGATATGTGGCTCGATGACACCCTCGCGGTGATCAGCGACAACGCGCGCCTGCTGGCTGACCTGCTCACGACCCACCTGCCGTCCGTCGCCTACACGCCACCGGAGGCGTCCTATCTGGCCTGGCTCGACTGCCGAGCCCTCGATCTCGGCGATGAGCCCGCACTCGTCTTCCGTGAGCGCGGTCGCGTGGCGCTCAACGAGGGCGCTGAGTTCGGCGAACAGGGCCGCGGCTTCGTGCGACTGAACCTCGCGACCACGCCGGACGTCATCGAGGAGGCCGTCAGCCGCATGGCCTCCGTCGTACGCGCGTGATCGTGCCGTCCCCGGAGCAGCAGTCGGCACTCGATCGCTGGGGGATCGAGATCGACGGCCCGGTCGATGACCATCCCTTCGCCTGGTGGGCGTTGCAGCAGGGCAGGCACGTTGTGGTGAAGGCTGGAGAGGCCTCGGCTCGCGTGCGGGAGGCCGCGGCGTTGCGGGCACTCGGCTCTGGGGCGACCGCAGTCGTGGCCTTCGACGCGTCGCTCGGCCTGCTCGCCACCGAGCGGATCCTGCCGGGCGATGACATCAGGCCGCTGGCACGTGTCGACGATGACGCGGCGACGCGACACGTGGCCCAACTCGCGGTGCTGCTGCGTCAGGACCAAGGCGCCGGTGACCTGCCGCCCCTGTCGGAGATCGGTGCGGCTTTCGCGGGCGCACGGGATTCGCGGCTACCCGATCGCCTGCGCGATCGCGCCGAGGGCGTCTTTCGTGAACTCATCGCGACGAGCGGTGACGACGTGGTCTTGCACGGCGACCTGCATCACATGAACGTGCTTAACGCCGGTGATGGCTGGCGAGCCATCGACCCGCACGGTTGGGTCGGCGAACCGGCTTTCGAGGCCGCCGCACTCCTGGCCAATCCGCGCGGCCTGGTCGAGGAGGGCGACGCCCGCTTCATGGACGGTCGAGATCTGGCCCAGCGATCGCGCAGGAGGGCGTCGATCTATGCCGAGGTCGCGGGCCTGGATGTCGAACGCGTACGCGCGTGGGGCTTCGTGGGATGCGTCATCGCCGAACTGTGGATGCTGGGGTCCCATGACCTCGTCCACGGGGCACCACTCGCCGTCGCCGAGGTGATGATGGAGACGCTATGAGGCGCCGAGCGAACTCGTGTCGATGACGAAGCGGTAGCGCACGTCAGAGTCCTTCACGCGCTGCCATGCCTCATTGATCTGGCTCGCGGGGATGACCTCCACGTCGGCGACGATGCTGTGCGCGGCGCAGAAGTCGAGCATCTCCTGTGTGCCCTCGATGCCGTCGAGCATGTAGCCCTTGATGGAGCGTGCGCCCCCGATGAGGTTGCCGACGTTGAAGGACAGGTCCTCGACCGGGATCCCCACGATCGCCAGGGTGCCGTGCGTCTTCAAAGACTTGAGGTAGCCGTCGACATCGACTCCCGACGAGGCCGTGCACAGCACGAGGTCGAAGCTGTCGCGCAGCGGCTTGAGGGCCTTCGGATTCGAGGTGGCGACGAAGGCATCGGCGCCGAGGCGCAGCGCATCGGCTTCCTTGCTCGGGCTGTGGCTGATGACCGTGACGCGCGATCCCATGGCCTTCGCTATACGCACGCCTACGTGGCCGAGGCCACCGAGGCCCACGACGGCGACGTCCTTGCCCGGCCCGGCGAATTCCTTGAGCGGTGGGTAGACGGTGATGCCGGCGCACAGCAGCGGCGCGACCGCGAAGGTGTCGGGTCCCTCGGGGATGCGCAGCACGTAGTCGGCGTCGACGACGATGTGGTCGGAGTAGCCACCGTAGGTGGGGGTGGCGCGGTCCTGCTCGTAGCCGTTGTAGGTGGTCGACCAGTCGGGGCAGTGGTTGTGATGGCCCCGATCGCACATGTCGCACTCCCCGCAGGAGGCGACGTAGCAGCCGACGCCGACGCGATCGCCGACCGCGAACGTCGTCACCTCGCCGCCGAGTTCACGCACCGTGCCGACGATCTCGTGGCCCGGCACCATCGGGAAGATGTCCATGCCCCAGTCCGACTCGGCTTGATGGATATCGGAGTGGCACACCCCGCACGCGGCGATGTCGATGAGGACGTCGCGCGGGCCCACCTCGCGGCGTTCGATCGTCATGGGGGTAATCGGCGCCTTGGACTCGAGTGCGCCGTACGCGCGTGCCTGCATGAATGCCTCCGGATCAGTCGGTGTCGAATTCAAGCACCGTGGTCGCGGCGTAGGACTGCCCGGGGCGCAGGTCGCACGGGCCGAGGTCCGGTTGGTTGGGGGCGTCGGGCAGCCGCTGGGCCTCCAGTGACATCGACTGGTGCACGTCGAAGGGCGCTCGCAGGTTATTGCCGCTGTAGACCTGCATGCCGGGAGCGTCGGTGAGCACGCGCATCACCCGGCCGCTGCCGGGATGCCGGAGTTCGGCGGCGAGGCGCACTCCGTCGCCGGCGAGCAGGTAGCAGTCGTCGAGGCCGCCCGTTGCCTCCAGGATCGGGCCGAGGGTGCGCGCATCGCGCAGGTCATAGGGCGTGTCCTCGACCTCGGCGATGCCGCAGGGGATCTGCGTCGCATCCGTGAGCAGTCGGCGATCGGCGGGCACGTGGAGGCTGTGGTCGGCGATGGAGCGCGAGCCAGCGAGATTCCAGTAGCCGTGGTTGGCCATGTTGATGACGGTGGGCGCGTCGGTGGTGGCGAAGTAGCGCATCTCGATGCGCCCTTGCGTGACGACGTAGGTCGTCCGCGCCTGCACCGTGCCAGGGAAGCCCATGTCGCCATCCGCGCTGGTGAGCGAGAAGTCGATGCGCGCGCCGTCCCCGTCGTCGGAGATCTCATCGACGCGCCAGATCAGGCGATCCCAGCCGTCCGCTCCACCGTGAAGGGTGTTGGGACCGTTGTTGACGTCGAGGTGGTAGCGGGTGCCGTCGAGCACGAAGGTGCCGCCCGCGATGCGGTTGGCGACGCGGCCGAGCGTGCCGCCGAGGTGGGGGTTCAGGGCGTGCACTGCGTGGTCGGCGACCGTGGGCAGCGCCAGGTGCACTCCGGCGAGTACGCCGTCGCGGTCCGGCACCTCCACCTCGCGGATCGCGGCACCGAGCGAGAGCAGCTGCACGCGCATGCGCGGGAACTCGATCTCGATCACCGTGACGTCGCCCGCTGCGGTGGCCTCGCTCCAGGTGCGGACTGTCATGAGCCACTCAGGGCGGTGTCGACGACGGCGCGTGCGGCCTGCTGCACCTGCGCGAGGTGCTCGGGGCCGCGGAACGACTCCGCGTAGATCTTGTAGACGTCCTCGGTGCCGGAGGGGCGCGCGGCGAACCAGGCTGACTCGGACTCCACCTTGAGCCCGCCGATGGGTGCGTCGTTGCCGGGAGCGCGCGTGAGCACGCGCGTGATGGGCTCCCCGGCGAGCTCGGTCGAGGTCACCTGCTCGGGCGTGAGCGCGCCGAGCGCGGCCTTCTGCTCGCGGGTGGCAGGCGCGTCCACCCGCGCGTACGCCGGATCTCCGAATCTTTCGGTGAGGGCGCGATAGCGCACCGACGGCGATTCGCCGGTCGTCGCGAGGATCTCGGAGGCGAGCAGCGCCAGGATGATGCCGTCCTTGTCGGTGGTCCAGACCGAGCCGTCACGGCGCAGGAACGATGCGCCCGCCGACTCCTCGCCGCCGAAGCCGACGCTGCCATCGACCAAACCCGGGACGAACCACTTGAATCCGACCGGCACCTCCCACAGGGTGCGGCCGAGATCGGCGGCGACGCGATCGATCATCGAGGAGCTCACGACGGTCTTGCCGACCGCTGCGTCCGCGCGCCACGCGTCGCGACGGCGGAAGAGATAGTCGATCGCCACCGATAGGAAGTGGTTGGGGTTCATCAGGCCGCCATCGGGGGTGACGATGCCGTGGCGATCGGAGTCGGCGTCATTGCCGGTGGCGATGTCGTAGGCCGCGCGCTGCTCGATGAGCGAGGCCATCGCGTGCGGTGATGAGCAGTCCATGCGGATGTTGCCGTCCCAGTCGAGGGTCATGAAGCGCCACGTGGGATCAATGCGCGGGTTGACGACGGTCAGGTCGAGCCCGAATCGCTCGGCGATGGCCGCCCAGTAGGCGACGCTTGCGCCGCCGAGCGGGTCGGCGCCGATGCGCACGCCCGCCGAGCGAATGGCGTCGATGTCCACCACCGAGGGCAGGTCGTCGACGTAGGTGCCGAGGTAGTCGTAGCGCTGCGTGGTCGACGCGGCCAGGGCGCGCGGCAGGGGCACACGGCGCACGCCGTCCAAGCCCAGCGTGAGCAGTTCATTCGCGCGGTCCTGGATTCCGCCCGTCACATCTGAGCCGGCGGGCCCACCATCGGGTGGGTTGTACTTGAAGCCGC
>CAINGG010000297.1 GCA_903848435.1 uncultured Actinomycetes bacterium
GGTCTCAGCATCAAGCAGGCCGAGTCCGTGCTCGAGCGACAGGGTCTGGTTCTCGGCTCGCAAACACCCGAGGTGTCGGAGAAGCCCGTCGACACCATCACCGGCCAGCAGCCGACACCCGGTGAGCAGTTGGAGCAGGGCCAGGCCGTCAACGTCAACGTGAGTGCGGGCAAGGAGAAGACAACCGTGCCGCCACTCGTCGGCCTCACATCCGTCGCCGACGCCGAACTCGCACTCGGCGACGCCAAGCTCGTGCTGGGCAACGTGACTGAGCAGGACGGCACTCAGCCCGCGGGCTATGTGCTCTCGCAGGACCCGGCCGAAGGCACCTCCGTCGACGTGGGCACGAAGGTCAACGTCGTCGTCTCGAGCGGCAAGCTCCAGGTGCCGTCCGTCGTCGGCCAGGAGGAGAGTGTCGCGCGCGGCGCCCTCTCGGCCGCGGGGCTGCAGGTGAACATCGTCTACGAGGAATCCGAGACGGTGCCTCAGGGCGTCGTGCTCGAGCAGGATCCGCCTGCGGGAACGGTTGCCGACAAGGGCACGGTCGTGACGCTCATCGTGGCCATCACGCCCGAGCCGACACCCACTCCGACGCCCGAGCCGACTCCCACGCCCGAGCCGACGCCCGAGCCCGAGCCGACACCCGAGCCGACGGCGAGCTGATCCGGCTAGCCTGCGTTCGTGCGCATCGCCACGTGGAACGTCAACTCCGTCAAGTCGCGGATCGAGCGACTGGTCGAATGGCTGGAGATCGCCCAGCCTGATGTCCTGGCTCTGCAGGAGTTGAAGTGCACGTCCGCTGACTTCCCCGAGATGCCGGTGCAGGCACTCGGCTACGAGGTGGCAGCCCACGGCGACGGGCGCTGGAACGGTGTGGCGCTCCTGTCACGAGTAGGCCTCGCCGACATCGTGCGCGACCTGCCGGGGCAGCCGTCGTACGACGGATCCATCGAGCCGCGCGCGGTCGGTGCCACCTGCGACGGCGTGCGCGTGTGGAGCGTCTACGTGCCCAACGGCCGCGAGCCGGAGCACGATCACTACCACTACAAACTCAAGTGGCTGACTGCGCTGCGCGACACCGTCGTCTCGGAGATGGCTGCCGCACCGGACCTTCCCTACGCCGTCATCGGCGACTTCAACGTCGCCCCTACGGACACGGACGTCTGGGACATCTCGCTGTTCGCGCAGTCCACCCACGTGACGCCACCGGAGCGCGCCGCGCTGGCCGACCTGCGCGCGACCGGCCTCGCCGATGTCATGCCGCGGGCACTCAAGGGCGAGCCCTACACGTTTTGGGACTATCGCGACGGCGCGTTCCACAAGGGAATGGGCATGCGCATCGATCTCGTGTACGCGAATGCCGCCTTTGCCGGCCGCGTGCGCGATGCCTACGTCGACCGGGAGGCACGTAAGGGCAAGGGCCCGAGCGATCACGCCCCCGTCGTCGTCGACCTCGACCTCTAGGCGTCGACGAGTTCGCGCTTCTTGAGCCAGGGAAGAACGTCGGGGGCGTCGTTGAGGCAACCGCCCGCGGGGTCGTCTTCATCAGCCGGCACGCCGTCATTGCGCACGATGTCGTCGTCGGGCACCAGTGCATCGCGCACGAGGAGACCGGCGAACCACGCCGTCCCCAGGACGTGCACAAAGGTGAAGAAGGCGTACCACTGCGGTGTCATCGCCTTGGCGTCGGCGATGCCGTAGCCGGCGAGGTACCACCAGATGGCGATGAAGTACGTGATCTCGGCGGCCTGCCAGATGAGGAAGTCACGCCACTTGGGCCTGGCGAGAGCGGCCAGCGGCACCAGCCACATGA
>CAINGG010000298.1 GCA_903848435.1 uncultured Actinomycetes bacterium
AAGTCATCGAGAACGTCGGCGAAGACCAGGATGGCGCTGACGAGAATGGCCGGGAAGAGCATCGGCAGGATCACGCGGCGCACCGCGCCCAGGGCGGAGGCCCCCAGGTCGCGCGCTGCCTCCTCATAGTGCGCGCCGATGGTGAGCAAGCGCGCCCGGCAGATCACGATCGGATAGGCGAGTTGGAAGGTCACCAGGCCGATCACCTGCGCCCAGGTGCCCAGGCCGAAGGGGGTAGCCAGGTAGGTGACCATGAACAGCAAGCCAATGGCCAGAGCGATCTCAGGGATCACGAAGGTGATGAGAGCCAGGAAGTTGGCGCCCGCAGGGATGCGCCCCCGCCACCGGTCGAGCGCGAGGGCAAACAGAACGCCCAGCGGGACAGTAATGATCGTGGCGATGACCGCGAGGGTCACCGTGTGCGTGAGCGCTGTGCGAATCGACTCGTCATTGAGCACCGAGCCCGTGGGATCCCACGTGTACCAGCGAAGCGAGAAGCCCTGCCACGTGCTGCGCGAACGCCCCTCGTTGAAGGAGAACAGGACCGTGATCGCGACGGGCACCAGGGCCCACAGCAGGTAGATGACCGTGATGGTGCCCAGGCCGTAGGCGCGGGCACCCGACGTACCGCGCAGGTGACGCCGTCGACCACCCTTCGACTCTTCGAGGATGGCCTCGGCCGGCGCAGCAGAGACCGTCACGACCGCACCTCCGCCTTGGCATTGCTGCGCGTGTACAGCACCATCGGCACCAGAAGCACAAGGAGCACGAGAATGAGCAGCGCACCGGCCTGCCCGGCTTGACCGGGCGAGACGATCGACAGGTTGATGAGGTTGCCGATCATGGCAGTGCTCGGCGACTTGGACAGCATGTCGGAGGTGAAGTAGTCGCCCATCATGGGCAGGGCGATGAGCAGGCTCCCGGCGACGATGCCGGGCACGCTCATCGGCAGTATCACCCGGCGGAAGAGATCGAAGCCCGTCGCGCCAAGGTCGCGTGCAGCCTCGATCAGGCTGGGGCTGATGCGATCGAGTGAGGCGAAGAGCGGCAGGAGCATGTAGGGGATGTATCCGTAGATGAGCCCCATCACGACCGTGAAGGGATTGCCGCTCAGCCAGTTGATGTCGAGCGGGATAAGGCCCCCGAGGGTGATGACCTTGTTGACGAGCCCCTCCGGCTGCAGCAAGTTGATCCACGCCAGCATGCGCATCATGTAGGAGATCCAGAACGGCGCGATGAGAAGCGCCAGCACGAGGCCGCGGTACTTGCCCGCATAGCGTGCGGTGAAGTAGGCCACCGGAAACGAGATCAGCAGGCAGGAGGTCACAGCTATGGTGACGTAGAGCAGGGTGCGCAGCACCGCGGGCAGGTAGAAGTTGTCGGGCCCGACGAGACGATCCCAGACGACCCCCACCTGGGTGAACTGCCATTCGAGCGGGTTCCAGATGGGGATCGGAGTGCGGAAGATCGGGTCGACAGCGCCGAAGGCAACGCACAGGACGACGTAGAGCGGCACGAGGAAGAACAGGACGATCCACACGATCGCCGGCAGGCCGAGGATCGGCCACAGCAGCCGGGTGGAGCGGTCCTTCACATCACGCCCCGGCCTTGAACTGCTGCCAGATCGCCTGGTACTCGGCCTCCACCTCCGGCGGCAGCTCCAGGATCGGGTAGCCAACCTGGAACCACTCGGGCTTGACGACCGCGCTGGCCAGATTAGCCGGGATGTAGCCGTCGGCCACCATGGTCTCGGGCGTGAGCGATCGCAGCGGTGGCTGGTAGCCGACCCACCCGAAGTTCTTGAGCGATACGTCGTTGCCGAGCATGTAGTTGAGGAAGTGATGGGCCATGACGGGGTTCTCGCCACCCTTGAGCACGACCATGAAGTCGTTGCCCACCATGCCCCGGCCATCGGGCGGACTCCAGTAGCGCAGCACGGACGCATCGACGCCCTCGGGCATGTAGTACTGGCCGGTGATCATGTCGCCCGACCAGCACTGCGACAGCGAGAGCACGCCCTCGGGGATGTCGGTGTAACCGGTGATGGTCACCCGCGGCTGGCTGATCGACAGCATCTCCAGCATGGCGTCGCGGGCAGCCCCCAGGGCTGCGGGATCGGCGGTGTTCACGTCGGTGCCGCCGTCGCGCAGGATCGTCATGCCGATGACCTCACGGTCGTCGTCCAACACGGCCAACTCACCGGCGTACTTGGAGTCCCAGAACACGTCATAGGGGTTGGCGCGGGCTCCGATGTCCTCGGGGATGAGGTCATTGCGCCAGCCGATGCCCGTCGTATAGATGACGTAGGGCACGGTGTACTGCCAGCCCTGGTCGTACCACGGGTTCTGGAACTCCTCCCACACATCGGCGATGTTGGGGATGTAGTCGTGGTTGAGCGGGCGAATCAGGTCGCCGTAGACCAGTCGCGCCATGTAGTTGTAGGACAGGAAGGACACGTCGTAGGGCACCGTGCCGCTGCGGATCTTGGTGAGCGCCTCGGGGTAGTCGTTGAAGGTGGAGTACTCGACCTTGACGTTGTAGTCGGCGTACTCCTTCTGGAAGTCCTTGACCACCGCCTTGTCGAGGTAGTCGGGATAGTTGTAGACGCGCAGCGTCGCATTAGCCTCCGGCTCCAGGCCACTGGCGATCGGCTCGTTGCCAGGATTGATGGGCCACTTCACGGGATTGGTCGGCGACGCGATCTGCAATTCTGCAGGGGCCGCAGTCGCGCTCCCGCTGGCACCTCCGGCCGATGATGCGGCACTGGAGGGACCTCCGAGGGGAGCCTCGCGCGC
>CAINGG010000299.1 GCA_903848435.1 uncultured Actinomycetes bacterium
AGACGGCCCTCGACGCCTTCGACGGCACGGTGATCGCCGTGACCCACGACCGGTGGTTCGCCCGGGAGTTCGATCGGTATCTCGTCGTGGGGGATGCGGGGACCGTGGTCGAATCCGACGTCCCCGTCTGGCAGGCCTGACCCCCCTCAGGGCCCGTTTTGACCCCCCTCACGGCCCCCCGGTAGCCTTAGCGGTCGTTGTGCCCGCCCCCGGGCCAACCGGGGCGCCCCTGGGCACCCCCTGAGCGAGTGAAGGTCCACGTGCGTACGTACACCCCCAAGCCGGGCGAGGTCACCCGCGAGTGGCTCGTGATCGATGCCACCGACGTTGTCCTCGGCCGCCTGGCCTCCCAGGCCGCCACCCTGCTCCGGGGCAAGCACAAGCCGGTCTTCGCTCCCCATGTCGACACCGGCGACTTCGTCATCATCATCAACGCCGACAAGGTCGCCCTCAGTGGCAGCAAGCCCGAGCAGAAGATGGACTACCGCCACTCGGGCTACCCGGGCGGCCTGCGCGCCACCCCCTACACCGACCTGCTGGCCAACAACCCGCGTCGCGCCGTCGAGAAGGCCGTGCGCGGAATGCTGCCCCACAACAAGCTGGGCCGTCAGCAGCTGTCCAAGCTCAAGGTCTACGCGGGCCCCGATCATCCCCACGCCGCGCAGAAGCCCAAGCCCTACTCGATTACGCAGGTCGCGCAGTAGCGACCGCTCAGCAGGCGAGCGGATGCTACGCCCGGAAGGAATGATTGTGACCACGGCCGAGACCGAGTTCATCGAGGACGAGGAGATTCCCTCGGAGTACACCTCCGAGACTCCCAGCGCTGCTCCCGCCGCGAAGGAGCGCGTCATCGTGACGGCTCCCGGAGGTGCCACGGGCCGACGCAAGGAGGCGGTGGCCCGGGTGCGCCTCATCCCCGGCACCGGCCGCTGGACCGTCAACGGTCGCGACCTCGAGACCTACTTCCCCAACAAGGTTCACCAGCAGCTGGTCAACGAGCCCTTCGTCTCGCTCGGCCAGGAGGGTCGCTACGACGTCATCGCGCGCATCCACGGCGGTGGCACGAGCGGCCAGGCCGGCGCCCTGCGCCTGGGCATCGCACGCGCCCTCAACGAGATCGACTTCGACGGCAATCGCCCGTCGCTGAAGAAGGCCGGCTTCCTCACGCGCGACGCGCGGGTGAAGGAGCGCAAGAAGTACGGCCTCAAGAAGGCGCGCAAGGCTCCCCAGTACAGCAAGCGCTAATCGCTTGGCCCGCCTGTTCGGCACCGATGGCGTGCGCGGGCTCGCCAATCGAGACCTGACCGCCGAGCTCGCCCTGTCGCTGTCCGCATCCGCGGCCCACGTGCTGGGCGATGCGGGTGCCCTCTCGTCCTCGACCGGTCGTCCGACCGCGGTAGTCGGGCGTGATCCGCGGGCCAGTGGTGAGTTCCTCGAAGCGGCCGTCGTCGCCGGTCTGGCCAGTGCAGGCGTCGATGTCCTCCTGGCCGGCGTGCTCCCCACTCCCGCCATCGCCTACCTCACGGTGGCGCATGGGGCCAGCCTGGGCGTGATGCTCTCGGCATCGCACAACGCGATGCCCGACAACGGCATCAAGTTCTTCGACAGCCGCGGCTTCAAGTTGTCCGACAGTCTCGAGGATCAGATCGAGGCCAGGCTCGGCGAGCCGTGGGAGCGGCCCGTCGGCGACGGCATTGGTCGCGTGCGAACCCTCGACAGTGCCGCATCCGACTACATCGACCACGCGCTTGCCGTCGTGCACGCACCGCTCGACGGCCTGCGTGTCGTCATCGACTGCGCCAACGGCGCTGCGTCGCGCGTCGCCCCCGAGGCCGTACGCCGGGCAGGCGCTGAGGTCATCGCGATCCATTCATCGCCCGATGGCCTCAACATCAATGACGGCTGCGGCAGCACCCATATGGACGACCTGCGTGCCGCCGTGGTCGAGCACGGCGCCGACGTGGGGATCGCCCATGACGGCGATGCCGATCGGTGCCTGGCGGTGGACGCCGATGGCGCCATCGTCGATGGCGACCAGATCCTGGCGATCTTGGCCCTGGGCGATCGCGACCGGGGTCGGCTGGCGGGTGACACGGTCGTCGCCACGGTGATGTCCAACCTCGGCTTCCGACTCGCGATGGCAACCAACGGCATCATCGCCATCGAGACCGCTGTCGGCGATCGCTACGTGTTGGAGGCCATGCTCGAGGGTGGCTTCACGCTGGGTGGCGAGCAGAGCGGCCACGTCGTGATGCTCGATCACGCCACCACCGGTGATGGGCTCATGACCGCACTTGCGCTGCTGTCTCGCATGGCGCAGACCGGTCGCAGCCTTCGCGAGCTCGCGTCGGTCATGGATCGCCTGCCGCAGGTGCTCATCAACGTGGCCGGCGTCGACAAGGCCCGACTGGGGGACAGTGCCGAGATCCGTGCCGCGGTCGCCGCCGTCGAAGCCGACCTCGGCTCGACGGGGCGTGTCCTGCTACGGCCGTCCGGCACCGAGCCGCTCGTGCGCGTCATGGTGGAGGCCCCGACGCACGAGGTGGCCCAGGCGTCCGCCGACATCATTGCTGCGGCGGTGCGCGCAAACCTGTCGCTCGGCTGAGCCCAGCGAGGCTAGCGCCGAGTTCGCGGCTTGGGCGGGCGCACTCCGACCCGCCGCAGGATGAGCAGGGTGATCCAGCCGCTCACGGCCATTCCGGCGATGTTGACGACGAGCTGAAGGCTGCTGCCGACCACCTCGCTCCATGCCGCGAAGGCCAATCCGAGCGAGATATTGCCCGCGGCCGGAATCGTGGTCACCGAGATGAACACTCCTGCCAGGGCCGTGGAGCGATTGGTGGTCAGCGCGATGACGCCGGCGACTCCCGCGATCACGGCGACCACGATGCTCCAGCGATCGGGCTCGTAGATGAAGGCGGTGAGGGGCCGAGGCCCGATCACCTCTCTCTCGGTGATCCAGCCGCGCCATCGGCACAGCAGGCAGAGCGCTGTCGTCACGAGGATGCTGAATGCGAATCCGAGGACGAGGGTCTTGAGCGCCGAGGCAAACAGGTGCGCCCGCCTCGTCACCAGCGCGACGCCGAGTGCCGCCACCGCGGCGAACTCCGGTCCGAGCACCATGGCCCCGATGATCAGGACCTGCGAGTCCAGGATGATGGCGATGGAAGCGATGATCGTGGCCATCGTCATGAAGGCCAGGAACCCCCAGCTCAACCGCGACTCGTCGTAGCTCATCTCCACGACCTGGGGCCAGATGATCGAATCCACCTCGATGCCGGGGTTGGCCTCCGAAGCGTCGAAACCCGGACGCGAGATCCACGCCTCGATGGGCACCATCTCGATGCTCCCGGTCTCGGCGATGCCGAGATCGTCGAGAAGCCCCATGACGCGAGTGGCGCCCTCGCGGGCCACGGATGCCTCGATCAGGTCACCCCGGGGCTTGAGCGCACCTCCGGGAATGCAGCCCAGTGAGCTGACCGCAGGATCATCCCGCAGGGCGTCGAGGGCAGCGGCCACCGTGTCGGTCGGGCAGAACACACGAAGGTGCAGCACAGGGGCATTGTGCTCCTCGCCGCCCGACCGGGATGGTGAACACGTCGTACCGGGCCGCGGCGAGAGGGGCTCGCCCACCGTCACCGCGTACCCTGGCACCCATGTGCGGGATCGTGGGCTACGTCGGCGAGAAGCAGGCGCTGGA
>CAINGG010000300.1 GCA_903848435.1 uncultured Actinomycetes bacterium
CTCGGTCCCGCTGCCGGCGGCGCGGCGTACGGACCAGCCCTCACCGACATCGTGATCCTCGGCCCCGAGGGGCGCATCTTTGTCACGGGTCCTGAGGTCATTCGATCGGTGACGGGCGAGCAGGTCGACATGCTGAGGCTCGGTGGCCCCGATCCGCACGGTCGTCGAAGTGGCGTCGTGCATGTCGTGGCGGAAACCGACGACGAGGCCTTCGCCGAAGGCCGGCGGCTGGCGCACCTGCTCGGCCGCCAGGGGTCGCTCGACCTCGATGCGGTCGTCGACACCGACCTCGGTGACCTGCTGCCGGAGTCGTCCAAGCGCGCCTACGACGTGCACCCCCTCGTCGACGGATTCCTCGATCCGGGCAGCGCCGTCGAATTGCACGCCAAGTGGGCCCCCAACGTCGTCACGGTTCTCGGCCGCCTGGGCGGGCGCACCGTGGGCGTCGTGGCCAACAACCCCCTCCGACTCGGTGGCTGTCTTGACGCCACCAGCGCAGAGAAGGCGTCACGCTTCGTGCGCATGTGCGATGCCTTCGCAGTTCCGCTCGTCGTGCTGGTCGACGTCCCGGGGTACCTCCCCGGAGTCGGCCAGGAGTGGGACGGCGTCGTGCGTCGCGGCGCCAAACTGCTGCACGCTTTCGCTGAATGCGTCGTACCGCGCGTCACGGTCGTCACCCGCAAGGCCTACGGCGGCGCCTTCGTCGCCATGAACTCCGCGTCACTCGGTGCCACGCGAGTCTTCGCCTGGCCCGGTGCCGAGGTTGCGGTCATGGGCTCGGTCGCGGCTGTGCGAATCCTGCACCGGCGCCGTCTCGCTGAGGCCAGTGACGAGGAAGCCCGGGCCGAGCTCGAGCTCGAACTCGCCGCCGAGCACGAGGTCATCTCGGGTGGCATCGCACGTGCGGTGGAGATGGGTGTCGTCGATGAGGTCGTCCAGCCCGACCGCACGCGCACTCGCGTGGCACAGGTCCTGCTCGACACCCCGGGGGTCCGCGGTGCCCACGGCAATATCCCCCTGTGACGAGTATCTCCGCACCGACTGTCACGGCGGGCCCATTCGTCACAGCCCCGCGCACGTGCTGACATGCACTCGCGTCCCGATGTGATGGGATACGGCACATGACCAGCCTCCTCGACGCCCTGACCAACGGACCGATCCTCGGCGACGGGGCCATGGGCACGATGCTGCAAGACCTGGGCAACTCCGAGGGTGGCGCACCCGAACTCTGGAATGTCGAGCATGCCGACGTCGTCGAGGGAGTTCTCGAGGGCTATGCCGCGGCGGGTTCGCGACTGCTCACGACCAATACGTTCGGTGGCACGCGCGCGCGCCTGCAGATGCACGGCCTGGAGGATCGAGTCATCGAGCTCAACAAGGCAGCCGCCGAGTTGGCCCGCCGCGTGGCCGATCGACATGAGGGTGTCTACGTACTCGGGGATATCGGCCCGTCCGGGGAACTCATGGAGCCCATGGGTGATCTCACCCCCGAGGGCGCGCAGGAACTCTTCGCCGAGCAGGTCCGCGGGCTCGTCGCCGGCGGCACCGATGCGATCTTGATCGAGACGATGAGCGACCTTTCCGAGATCGAAGCGGCCGTGCTGGCCGCCAAGGCGGAGGCACCCGGTCTCCCGATCATCACCACGCTCAGCTTCGACACCAACCTGCGCACGATGATGGGCGTCTCCCCCGCCCTGGCAGTCACGACCCTGGCCGGACTCGGCGTTGACGTCATCGGGGCCAACTGCGGCCGTGGGCTCGACGAGATGCGCATCATCGCCGCCCAGTTGGCCGAGGCACGCACCGACGGCGTACGCCTCATCGTGCAGTCCAATGCCGGGCTGCCCAAACTCGTCGGCGACAGCTTCCAGTTCGATGGCACGCCCGAGGAGATGGCGATCTATGCCGTCGAGATGCGCGACCTGGGCATTGACATCATCGGCGCCTGCTGCGGCTCGACTCCGGCGCACATCGACGCCATGCGCGTCGCCCTCGCCAGCTAGCCGCCCACCGACTCGATCAGGTGAAGCCAACCGGGTCTATTCAGGCGATTTCAGGCCAATAGACCCGTTTCCGTTCACCTGAGCGCTGACGCAAGCGCCGAAGCTGTGGACAGCGCCGCCCCCAGCTCATCGCCGTGGGGCACATTTCAGCGATGGGCCGGTTGTCTGGTGCGCTCGCCACTGCGCACATCCTGGGTGAGGCCTTCGGCGACGAGCCGTTCACAGCAGGCCATGCCCTGTCGATCGACGGAGTCACCGCCGAACGCCTGCGCGCAGCGGTGGGTGCTGGGGCGCTGATTCGCCTACGGCGAGGGTCCTACGTCGTCTCCGCAACGTCGGATGCCGCCGTCAACGCGCATCAACGTGTCCTGGACATCGTCCTCGACAGAGCGAAGGCGGGAGCCCTGGCGCTTCCTGGGAGCGTCGTCTCGCACGAGTCCGCCGCCGTCCTGCACGGGCTTCCCCTCGCGCAAGGCCTTGGTCGACAGCCCACCATCACCTATCCGGGCACCCGGCCCCGAGTGTCGCAAGGCCTGCGCATCCACATGTCGCCACTCCTGGATGAACACATCATGATGGTGGA
>CAINGG010000301.1 GCA_903848435.1 uncultured Actinomycetes bacterium
CAGCACGCCGCGGGCCTGCTCGCGGCAGACGCCCATGGCCAGCAGCCGCTCGTACAGCGCCAGCGCCGTGGCGTGGTGCTCGCGGATGAGCCGTCGGGCCCCTTCCTGGTCCACGTGGACCGGTTCCACCGAGGCCTGCCGGTTGCTCTCGGCCTGCTCCCGTACCATCGGCGGGACATAGAACTCAAGGTCCACGTCGGTGTAGCGCCGCGAGATCTCGTTGTATGACCAGGTCCGGTGACGGCGTGACGAAAAGCGTGCCGGTCTCCATGGCCTTCGTGACGGCAGCGACGACGGTGGGGTTGAGGTGGCCGACGAGCATCGCGCCGAAGCCCATGGACAGGTCAAGAAGCTTGCGTCCGTCGACGTCGGTGAGCCACGCACCCTTGGCGGACTCCACGGCGATGGGATACGGGTCCCAGTGCTGGAACGACGACGGGACACCCAGCGGCAGCGTCTGGCTGGAGCGTGCGTTCAGGGACCCGGAGTTCGGCGTCCCGCCGGAAAAGCGCTCCCACTCGGCCGCCAGCAGCGCCTGGACGCGAGCGGGATCGAGCGGGACGGATTCGACGGGCACGTTGCGCCAGGTGGCCGGGTCATGCGGCGGCCAGGTCACCGGTGTCGGAGTGGCGGTCTGGATGCTCATATCGTCCCTCGCTCGATGGGGCCTGTCGCTCGATCGTAGCCCCGCCAGCGTCCGCCGACACAGGCCCGGGCCGCACAATGGCGACATGGCCCACGGCTTTCGCGCCTACGCGCACCGGGGCGGTTCTGAGGTCGCCCCCGAGAACTCCCCCGCCGCATTCGCGGCGGCCATGGCCCTGGGCTATACCTGGCTCGAGACGGATGTGCGTGCCACCCGCGATGGCGTTGCCGTCATCCACCACGACCCGCTGCTGGACCGAACCACCGACATGTCCGGACCGGTGCTGGCGCTGCCGTGGCACGAGGTTCGTCGCGCCCACCTTGCCAATGGCGAGTTCCCCATGCGACTCGAGGAACTGATCGAGGCTCACCCGGACGCGTCGGTCAACGTCGACCTCAAGGAAGCACCGGTCATCGCGCCGGTCCTCGATGCCCTGCGGCGCACCCGCGCATGGCACCGGGTGTGCCTCACGTCGTTCTCGACGAAGCGGCTCCGGGCAGCACGACGCTGGGCCCCGTCGGCCATCGAGACGGCCGCCGGTCCGGCCGAGGTCCTCCTCCAGCGCACCACTCCCCCGCGACTCGCCAAGCGCTTGGGTGCGCGTCCGGACCGGCTCCAGGTGCCCGCGCGCTTGGTCACCGACACATATCTGCGGCGTGCTCACGCGCACGGGCTGCCCGTTGATGCCTGGACCGTCAACGACCCGGCGCAGATGAGCCGACTACTCGCGGCAGGCGTTGACGGGATCATGACCGACGCCCCCGCGCTCCTGCGCGACGTCCTGCGGTCCCATGGGCGCTGGGACTCCTCAGCCGCCTAGATTCGAACAGGTGTACGATCCACGCAGCGGAACCGCGGGAAGGATCAGGGCGTCTGAGGCGTTGAGGCACTCATACGCGCCACGCGCAGGGAGGTTGGGCCATGTCCGAGGGCAGCCTGAGGGGATCGCGCCTAGGCGCGACGAGCTACGAGAACGACGATCACGTCGCACCTGCCGAGCGCCTGATCGTCTCCTTCGACTGCCCGCGCGGGCACGTCACCACCGTCCCCTTTTCCACCCAGGCCGAGGAGATTCCCGTGCTCTGGGAGTGCCGGTGCGGTGCTGAGGCACTCCAGCGCTCCGCGTCTCGCCCTGACGACAAGCCCACCCGCCACGTGCGCACGCACTGGGACATGCTCATGGAGCGCCGCACTATCGACGACCTCGAGGAACTTCTCGATGAGCGTCTCGACCTGCTGCGCCAGGGCCGACGTCAGTCCGCCTGATCGTCCGAAGGCCACGCGGCACTAGACGGATCCGCCCGTCGTATCGCGCGCTGCATGCGCGCGGCGATGCGGGCGCGCACGGGTGGTAGGAGTAGCACGAGCCCGGCGATCGTCGTGCAGAATCCCGGGATTGCGATCAGCAGGCCAGCCGGCACGAGCAGGGAGGTCTGCGCCGGGGGTGTCTTGCGCGTCGGCACCGGCTGCGCCCCAGCGGTGATCTGCATCGCCTCGCCCGATGGCGTGCGCAGCGTCGATATGGCGGCAGACCAAGCCTGGCCGGTGGCTGCGAGCGACCACCGAACGATGCCCAGGCCGAATGCCAGGCTCAGGATGAGGGCCGCGAAAACCCACCACCAGCCGATGTACGACGCGATGAGGACCGCAACTGCGATCTCGACCAGGGGGTAGGCGATGAGCGCCACGCAGCCCCAACGCGCGCGAATGCTCACGGACGTCTCGGCCGACCGCTGACCTGGCGCCAGCGTTCCGCAGCTCCCCACTGGCCCACCTTGGTGAGCGCCTCAGCGCCATTCTTGATCTTGAAACGTTGTTAGCCCAGGTAGTTAATGAGGTAAAAAATAACTTCGATTATTATCACGCCCAGATTTATTTACTTGA
>CAINGG010000302.1 GCA_903848435.1 uncultured Actinomycetes bacterium
AGCAGCGCCGATCAGTGCATCGCGCGTACGACGGCCGCGATCGGTCAGCGGGACGGCACTCATGACAGGTCCAAAACGAGATCGGGCACGAGCTTGCGCGGGATGGGCACGACACGCGCGCGCAGATGCTCGCCCAGACCCTTGGCCTGCGGATCGCTTCGCGCGTTTTCGGCGACCCCGCGGCCCAGGATGCCGTGGATCACGACGTTGACGGCGTAGAGGTTCGGCAGCTGGTGGACGTCGATGGCGAGCAGGGCAGCTTCCGGCAGGAGTTCGCGCACCCGATCAGGCGTAAGAAAGTCGACGAGCCACGCATAGGCCTCATCGCGCCCAGGAAGCGCGGCGGGTATCCAGACGCCGATGTTGGCATCACCGCCCTTGTCCCCACTGCGCGCGCCCGCGATGGTGCCCAGTGGCAGATCGACCGTGTCTCCGTACGCATCGACCTCCGGCAACGGCTCCGACACGTCGACGAGGGTCGATGTCTCGCCGCGCAGGTAGACGGGTAACGCCACCGGCTCGCCGTCGACAGTGACCGTGACCGTCACACAGGTTCGATCGACCGTCGTCGGCCAGTACACGCCGTAGGGCGTGCCCTCTCCGGGAGGCGCGGTGGGGAACATGCCCGGGTACGACGCGAGCGCCGACTCCACGACCGCGGTCGTGAAGGGCTTCGCGACCGCCTTGGGGTCGCCATCGCGCACGGTGATGCGCAGCGTCGACTGCGCCTGGTCGGTCGTACGCGGATCGCCGTACGACGTTGGTGCCCAGTCGATATCGAGTTCGCGCACCGCCAGCGAGGAGCGCTGGGCGCGCGTCGACGGACTCACGCCCGGCTCCAGCGCCTGCTCGAGCGTCAGGCCCGTGATGGTGCGCAGCGCGAGATCAGCCTTGGCCTGGGCGTCGAGCCCCGTCATGACGAGCGTCATGCAGTTGCGGAAGCCACCGAGGTAGTTAGCAGCAACCTTCAGGCGATCGGGCGCGCTCTCGCCGCGGACATCGGAGATGCGCACCCGGTCGATGCCCTCCTGGGCAAGTCGAATGGTGTCGAACCGCGCCGTCGCATCGGGGTTGGCATAGGCCCTTCCGCCGATTTCGTAGAGCAGCTGAGCCGTAACCGTGCCGACCGTGACAACGCCACCTGTGCCGGGATGCTTCGTGATGATGCTCGACCCGTCATCGGCCACCTCCGCGATGGGAAAGCCGGGCCGCAGGAGGTCGATGCCCCGGAAGAACGAGTAGTTGCCACCCGTCACCTGGGCGCCACACTCGATGGCGTGGCCGGCGACGATCGCGCCTGCGAAACGATCGAGAGCCGACGTGTCACCGTCAGCTGCATCGGCATACGACCAGCCATGCCACCACGCCGCCGGTCCCACGACCAGGGCGGCATCGGTGACGCGGCCGGTGATGACGACATCGGCACCGGCAGCGAGTGCGGCGGAGACGGGCTCACCGCCGAGGTAGGCGTTGGCAGTGAGGAAGTGGACGCCCTCCGGCAGTTCGCGCGTGTCGAGATTGCGCCACTCCTCGTCGAGTTCGCCCATCCGAGGCATGAGGTCGTCACCCGCCACGACGGCGACGCTGACCGGACCGATGCCCAGGCGCTCGATAACCTCCGTAAGCGCATCCGCGCACCCCTGCGGGTCAAGGCCACCTGCATTGCTGACAACGCGAATGCCTTTGTCTCGACAGGTGCCGAGGACCTGCTCCATCTGCGTGAGGAACGTGCGCGCGTAGCCGGCGCCCGGACCGTGCTTCATGCGCTGTCGCGCCAGGATCAACATCGTGAGCTCGGCCAGCCAGTCGCCGGTCAGCACATCGATGGGACCGCCCTCGACCATCTCGCGAGCAGCACTCAGTCGATCGCCGAAGAAGCCACTGCAGTTCGCGATGACCACGGGGCGACTCATGCGGAGTCCTGCGCAACCTCGACCACGGCAACCACCGCATGCGCATCGACCGACTGGCCGGGCTCGACCAGCACCTCCGTGACCACGCCATCACTGTCGGCCGTGATGCGGTGCTCCATCTTCATTGCTTCGAGCACGACGAGGGTTTGTCCGGCGGTCACCCGGTCACCGGCCTTCACCTCGACCAGCGTGACGGTGCCCGGCACGGGGGTCGAGGGTCCGCGCGCACCGGCCTGCGCCTCACGATCGGCGAAGCGCGGCTGTTCACGCCACTGGGTCGACCACAGGGGGTCATCGACGCAGATCAGGTCGCCATAGCGCGCCATGCGGCAGGGCGCCTCGACACCGCCCACCGTGACGAACGTGGCCCCATCCCGAGTGCGTATGCCAATCGCTCCCAGGTCGCGCGGCTCGTCGGCGTAGGGATTCGCCTCGCCATCGAGTACGCCGGCGACGACACCATCGCGCGAGCGCTGGTAGGCGATAACGCGTGCATTGCCACCGAGACGTTCAAGGCCGATGAATTCGCGGACGGCCGGCACGTTGCGCCATCCGGGTGCAACGCCATCAGGTGTCGATGCAGCCTCTGCAAGGACGGCCACGGAATGCCGGTCGAGCACGATGCCCGGCACCGCGGCATCCAGCGTCGTTGGCTCCTGGTCGAGGAACGCCGTGGTCGTGTCGCCACTCGCGAAGCGCGGCGACTCGAGTATCGCCACGAGCGAATCACGGTTGGTGACGAGTCCGTGGACCGTGGCTGAGCGAAGCGCGAGCGCGAGTGACTGCGCGGCCGTCGTGCGATCAGCGGCCTGCGCAATGACCTTGGCGAGCATCGGGTCGTAGTACGCCGAGACCTCCGAGCCCGACTCCACGCCGCTATCGACGCGCACGCCCTGGGGCACGGCGAAAGCGTGGAGCGTGCCGGTATTGGG
>CAINGG010000303.1 GCA_903848435.1 uncultured Actinomycetes bacterium
GCATGGCCAAGGACCCCAGGGCCCCGACGTAGCCGGCATCGCCCTCCAGGGCTGCCATGAGGCAGCGGCTCGATGACTCCACGTCGTGCCCCATCACGACGATGGCGTCCAGCGGCGACAGTGCGGCCGCGAGGCCGGCCACGAGCTCGGGTCGCGACTCCACGACCACCTTCCAGCCCAGGAGCCGGCCCTGGTCGGCGATGGCCTCGGCGTAGGGGCCCTGCCCCGCCACCACCAGCCGCTCGACCGGGGCAAGCACGGTCACCAGGCCCCCCTCGGTCGCGACGACGGTCGGCCTCGCCACGGCGAGGAGCTCACGTTCGCGCTCGTCGGCCCCCTCCCAGGAACTCACGCTGATCTGGGTGACGACGTCGTCGTCGAGCGCCGAGGTGATGGCGACGGGGCGCCTGTCGAGGAGCAACGGCCAGAGTTCGGCCGGGAACTGCTCGGCGGGCACGACGAGGAACTCGACCGGCGTACCGGCGGGCAGGCCGCAGACGACACTCTCGAAGTCGGTCACCCGGTGGGCGATACGCCGGCCCTCGGGCAGGCGTCGCTCCGCGGCGTCAGACAGCAGCCCATCGAAGGCACCCCCGGCGAGGGACCCGATTCGGCCCCCGCCCGGCGTGAAGGCGAGCGCGTCATCGGAGACGACCGGCGCGATCATCCAGGCCACGTCCGCCCGGGTGCCCGAACGGGCGCAGGCCGAGACGCTCAGCGCGATGTCGTACACGTCGGTGAGTGTAGGTCCGCGGGATCGATCTAGCGCGAGCGTCGCAGGACGCAGTCCGTGTCGAGTGCCCACGACATCACCAGGCGCAGGCGTTCGGCGCAATTGACGAAGGTCAAGGTCCCCGTGCGCGAGTCGACGGTGGCCCGCAGCGTGCGGCCCGAGCGATCGAAGGAGCCGTCACGGGCGGTGAGCACCAGCGAGCTGCCCATGCCGTTGGCCAGAACCCGCACCGACGAGCCCACTCGACCGTCGGGGTACTTGAAGGTCAGCACGCCGGCATAGTCCGCGGCCGCATTGGATGTGGCCTTGAGCGACAGGACGTAGCCAAAGCCGCTGTCGCGTCGGGAGTCCGAGATCCAGGTGCCCGCCATTCCCGTGTCCGCGCCGACTGTGCCGGGCAGGCCGGCCACCACGACGACGACGCAGAGGCCGGCAATCACGCGCAAGACCATGCTCGAGTGTGGCATCGAGCTGCCTCCCCAGCCATACGAGATTCCTGTTCGACCGCGTGACCGCCCCTCGCGTCGTCGCGACGACTACGGTGGGCACGTGCCCCGCGTGCGTTGGCCCATGGCGGCCCTGTTGCTTCCCGCCCTCGTGTTGCTCCTCTTGGCCGGATTGGCGCTGTCGTCGCCCCCGGCGCTGGGTGGGCCCACCCCCGGAAAGGCCTGCAAGCCTGTCGGGCGCACGGTCGTCGTCGGCGAGTGGACCTACACGTGCGTGAAGAAGAAGAAGGGCAAGTCGCCGGTCTGGGTGCGTACGCCGACACCCGCTCCGACGCCCACGCCAACGCCGACGCCCGAACCCCCCGCCAACGACGAGGAGGTCGCAAGCCTGGCCTTCGCCCGGACCACGGGTGCCGAGCGTCCGGGCGACCCGACATCCACCGGCGCCGGTCCCTGGGCCACCACTTTGCGCCTATCGAAGGGCGCAACTCTGGGCGCGCTTGGCACCCCCGTCGACGTCATCGACCAAGCCGGCGTGCCGAGTCTCCTGGCGCTCCCCGACGGGCGACTCCTGGCTTACTTCGTGAGCTGGGCACAGGGCAACGTGATGGCGGTGGGCATCCTTGACGCCGGCACCTGGCGCTTCTACCGCATCGCCGTATCCGGCTTCACGATCTCCCCCGGCGGTGCCAACGGCGTTGACCCCAGCGCCGTCACGCTGCCCGATGGCAGCATCCGGCTCTTTTGGATGCAGCCCACGGGTCCCAGGGGAACGTCCCAGATCCACTCGGCCACATCGGCGCCGGGCAGCGCCCTGGGCGTGCGATTTGCGATCGACGCCGGGACACGGCTGGACCCCGGGACGATGATTGTCGATCCGACCGTGGCGCTGTGCGCGGGCCAGTGGTACCTCTGGGTCAACGAGTCCGGGGTGACCACCTTCGCCACATCGACGGACGGGCTGAGCTTCACCGAGCAGTCCGCACCGGCAGGACTCGATGGCGTGTTCCCTTGGAGTGCCACCTGCCTACCCGACGGCAACGTGCAACTGCTCGCCTCGAAGGACACGGCCAGCGGCCTGCCGTACATAGGCGACATGTCGGGATTCCGGGCCAACGGGTCGAGCCTGTTGCCATCCGGGGCCTTGGCGGATGCTTCCTTGGCCCAACTGCCCGACGGCTCGTGGACACTGGCCTACCTCACGCGGATGCCCTGATTCGGGGCCAACACCACGACAGCGGCGTAGGCTTCACCCATGCAGTGGTTTCTCGCGGGCCTGGTCATCGTGGCCACCTCGATCCTCGTGGTCGGCGGCCTGACCGGTCGCGTGCGCGCTCGCAACTGCTGCTCGCTCCCGGCCGAGCACGACCGGCGCCTCCAGCCCTAGGGGGCCTGACCGGGCGCTGACCGGTCCACGACGTCCCATTCCCTTCACATCGCATCTGACCTGGCGCACCGTCGTGTAGGTCCGGCAACCGCCGGCCAGACGACGTCAGGAGACAGTGTGAAGACCTTCGCCTTCGGATCGCTGGCTGCGGCCTGCGCCGCGGCCCTCGTCGCGCTCGTGCCGGGCTCGGCGTCCGCCGCGGTCGGTGTCAACAATGCCAGCGCATTCACCTCGAACGGCACGCTCAAGGACGGGTGGTACTGGGTCCATCAGGACACCGAATCCGCGACATGGACGTTCAACATCACCTCCTTGGCCAGCGCCAAGCCGGGCAAGGTCTATCTCGTCGTGGATGCCCTGGTCGCCGACCGGATTGACGGTGGCTCGGGCTTCTCGGCACGCGGCGTGCGCTTCACGGCCTCCTGCAATGGCGCCCGCCAGACGCTGACCGTGCATCTGCAAAACCCCTTCCGCCCCGTGTACGACGGCAACAGCCTGGGCATCGGCCAGTCCGCGTACGGCCACAGCACGTCACCCCTGCGCCTGAGCCGGTTCGACAACTGCTCGCAGATCACCATCCGCGTGGACGGACCCTTCCGGCAGGATCGCGCGATCGGGCTCAAGCAGTCATCACTGTTCCTGGGCTACAGCTGACGGGCAGGCTCGCCGCCGCGTTCGACGTCCGCTCTCCCGCGTGCCATGTTCACGCGGGAGAGCAGGACTCCCCCGATGATGAAGAACACGACCATGGCCAGGATCGCGATGCGGTACGAGCCAAGGAATTGCAATGTCAGGCCGAAGAGTAGCGGCCCGAGGATGGAGCTTGCACTCCCGGAGATCTCGTAGAAGGCGAAGTACTCCGCCTCGCGATCCCTTGGGACCAGTTGTGCGAAGAGCGACCGCGATAGTGCCTGGCTACCGCCCAAGACGAACCCGATGAAGGCGGCCAGGACCCAAAAGAGAGCCGCAGACCCCGGCGGCATGACGAAGGCCAGCACCAGGACCAGCGTCCACAGCACCAGGCTGGCCAGCACGACGCGCTTGGTGGTGTAGCGCCTGGCGAGGCGGGCCAGCAGGAGAGCCCCAGCGATGCCCACGACCTGCACGATGATCACCGCCACGATGACGACCGTGGTCCCCAAGCCAAGTTCCTGATCGGCATAGGTAGCCGACAGGGCGATGACGGTCTGGATCCCATCGTTGTAGAACAAGAACGCGATGATGAAGAGGAGCGCGACCGGGTAGCGACGCAGGTCGCGGAGCGTCTGCGCCAACTGCCGCAGCCCTACCCGGCGGACCTCGCCTTCGGGCACTGGCGGCGGTGGCCGATTACGCAGCCGCGCAAGGGGAATCAACGTGAAGAGGGCCCACCATGCGCCTGCCGAGAAGAGCGCAATGCGCACCGCCATGCTCTCGGTCAGGCCGAGCGAGGAATGACCCAGAAACAAGGCGAGGTTGATCACGAGCAGGATCAGGCCGCCCACGTAGCCCATGGCCCAGGCTCGAGATGAGACACCGTCGCGCTCGTCAGGGGTGGCGATCTGTGGCAGGAACGAGTTGTAGACGACGATGGCCGCGCCGAAGGCAGCGTTGGCAACGATGAAGAGAAGGCCACCGAGCTGGTAGTTGTCGCCCTGCAGGAAGAACATCCCCATCACGGCGAAGGCGCCGATGTAGGCAAAGACGCCCATCACGGCCTTCTTGGACTTCGCGGTATCAGCGATCGCCCCGACGACGGGCATGAGCAAGAGCTGGACCAGCACCGAGAGGGCGACGCCGTAGGGCACATACGACTGCGCGGTGACGGGGATGATCCCAAAGA
>CAINGG010000304.1 GCA_903848435.1 uncultured Actinomycetes bacterium
GCGACACCCTCGGCCAGCGGCGGGCCGCCGATGACGGCGTCGTAGGCCTCCTGAATCTCGTCGACCGAGGCATGCGGAGTGCCGAGGCTGACCGCATCGAGCTTGTCCTCTCGCGCGGTCGAGAGTTCCTGGCGCGCGGCGTTGAGGCGCTGCGCGGTGATGTGGTGCACCGGTACGTCGACGTTGGTGCCCAGCGCCGCCTCGAGCGTCGGAGCCTCAGGGGTTCGACCGACGACGTGGAAGAGCGCGACTCCGCCGCTGGAGGCTGCCGCGGCGCCCACCGCCTTGAGGCTGTCTTCGGAGACATCGGCAGGCAGGCCTACGAAGACCGGGTTTTTCGTGCCGGCGATGGCACCGGCGAGATAGCCCAGCACGGGATAGGTCACGTCCTGGGCGAGTGTCTCGGGCGACAGTCCCGAGCAGTCGAGGATCACGTCGCCGTAGCGCTCAGCATCGAGGTGCAGCCCGCCGCAGGGAGCCTTGCCCGCGATGGCAGCGGCGATGTCGATGAAGTCGCCGTAGCGGTCAGTGCGCGCACCGAGCACGGAGTTGGCGAAGACGATGGCGTTGGACTCCGCCCAGGCGATGTGGCGGCCCACCCCGGGACGCGAATCCATCTGGTACGGCGCGCATGTCCAGGTCTGCCGGCACCCCAGATCGACGTACGCCTGCATGAGATCGCGGCCGCCCTGCGCCACCCACTTCTCGTAGTCGGTGTTCTGGAGGATCAGGTGCGGGTGGATGAGGTCGACGGAGCCGACGTTGACGGTCGTGGGCACGCGCACCTGGCCGCCCAGCTCGACGAGCTTCTGCGCGAAGTCCAGGCCCGCCTGGCCGTAGAAGATGCAGCCATCGATGTGGACCGAGTCGACCTCGACCAAGCGCTCGGCCCCACGGATGCGGGCCAGCTCGGTGATGATGCGCATCGACAGGGCGACGGCCGGACCCTGCTCCCCCGCCAGCATGGCCTGCTCCTCGGCCGTGAGGGTGAGAGGCATGTCGACACCGTAGTGGACGTGGTGCTCCATCTCGAGTGTTGCGGCTGCCAGGGCTACGCGGCGTGGAAGGGCATCAGGGGATAGATCCCTAGGGGGGAGTGGGACGCGCCTTGAGGGCGACTAGGCCCTGGGTGGAGATCTCATCAAGGGATCGTCCCGCCGTCTCGATCCGCAGCAAGGCGGTCACCGCGAAGGCGACACCGCACACAACGGCCAGCCCGAGGAGAAGGGCGGGCTGGCCGATGTCATTGAGCAAGATCGGGAAGAAGAAGACGCCGATGGCTGCGCCGAGCTTGGCGGAGCCGGCAGCGAACCCATGACCGGCAGCACGGACGTCGGAGGGGAAGACCTCGGCCGGCAGAGCATACGTCGTGGCATTGGGGCCGGCGTTCATGAAGAAGTTGAAGACGGCGAAGCCCAGGAAGACCAACGCGATGTGCTCGTTGCCGCCACCTGGAAGGGAGGAAGCCCAGGCGAGCACGCCTAGGCCTACCGCCATGAAGGCAAAACCGATGAGCTGAAGACGCACTCGACCCAATCGCTCAACACTGAAAATGGCGACGACGAACCCCAGGACGAGGAAGATATCGAGAAGCGCCGTGCCCTCGGTTGAGGCAATATCGTCGGCAATAAAGGTCGCGTCTGGTCCTGCAAGGGCAAGGGCCGCCAACAGTGTCGGCGTGAAGATGCCGACTCCATAGGTCGCGATGTCCATGAGGAACCACGGCACCGAAGTGAAGAGTGTGCGCCTGAGCATGTCTCGCTTGAACAGCCGCGGCTGGAAGAGCGCCTGAATCCCCTCGGAGGGCTCCTCGGAGCGGGCTCGATCCGCGTCAGTGACGACAACGGGCAGCGGCACGAGCATCTCCGTGACCCGCACGGCCTCGTCATCGTGCCCGTTCTGGGCCAGCCATCGGGGGCTCTCCGGCGTTACGCGGCGCAGCAGGATGATGACCACCGCAGGCACGATGCCGAAGCCGAGCATCAGTCGCCAGGACACCACCTCGGGCAGGAGCACGAGGATGCCGACGCCGACGAGCGCGCCCAGCAGCATGCCCACGGCCTGCAGTGAAAACGCGGAGACAAGCCAGCGGCCCCGATTGCGCTTCGGCAGGATCTCCGCGAGATAGGACGCGGCAATCGGGTAGTCCAGGCCGATCGCGATGCCCAGGGCGAAGCGAAAGGCGACGAGCGACCAGATGTCCCAGGCGACCATGCACCCGACCGAGAAGATGACGAACATCCACAGGTCGTACTTGAAGATGCGGCGGCGGCCCAACTTATCGCCAAGCGGCCCCAGCACGGCAGCGCCGAAGATGGCGCCCACGATGGCGGCAGCAGAGACCAGGCCGGTCTGCCACGCGTTCGCCCCGAAGTCCTCGGCGATCAGCGGATTGGCTACGCCGATGATGAAGAAGTCGAACCCGTCGAGCATGATGCCTAGCCCCGCCAGTAGCCAGAATTTGCGGTGCATGCGCGACATCGGCGCTGAGTCGAGCGCCTCCCCCAAGGGGACCGGAGTCACGGCAGGCGCGGTCATACCAGGACGTTACGGGTCGTCCGGCCCAGCTCTTGGCCCCAAGACCAGATGTTCACCGCGCTGTAGGCAGTGTTCACGGGACGCACAGGATCACCCGAAGCGGCCGTTGACATAGTCGAAGGTGCGGGGGTCCTGGGGCGAGCTGAACATCAACTCCGTTGGCCCGTGTTCGACAATGTGCCCGGGTTCGCCGTGCTCGGCGAGGAAGAAGGCGCATTCCTGCGACACGCGCTGGGCCTGCTGCATGTTGTGAGTCACGATGACGATGGTCACTTCGGCCTTCAACTCGAGAATCGTCTCCTCGATACGCCGAGTCGATGTCGGGTCCAGCGCTGAGCACGGCTCGTCCATGAGAAGGACCTTGGGCTTGATCGCGAGCGATCGCGCGATGCATAGACGCTGCTGCTGCCCGCCTGAGAGGCCACCTCCCGGTGCCCGGAGGCGGTCCTTAACTTCCTTCCAGAGACCCGCCTTGACGAGACAGTTCTCGACGATCTCGTCCTTCTCGTCGTGGGTGGCATGGACGCCATTGAGCTTCAAGCCCGCAATCACGTTGTCATAGATGCTCATGGCGGGAAATGGATTAGGCCGTTGGAAGACCATTCCGATCTGGCGACGCGCGTCAGTGATGCGGACGTCGGGTGCGTAGATGTCCTCCCCATCCAGGAGCACTTCGCCGGCAATCTGTGCGCTGACCACGAGTTCGTGCATCCGGTTGAGTGAACGCAGGAAGGTCGACTTGCCGCAGCCGGACGGGCCAATCAGGGCCGTCACCTGACCAGCCTTCATTAGCAAGGAGACACGATCGAGCACTAGGTGCGTTCCGAACCAGCAGGAGATGTCGATCGCCTGGATCGAATAGAGCTTGCTCGGTGGCTGCTCTAGTTCCTTGGCGTGCA
>CAINGG010000305.1 GCA_903848435.1 uncultured Actinomycetes bacterium
CTCCGGGAGACGGCACCACGTGGCCCTCAAACTTTGTGAGCGCATCCAAGATCGAAGTTCACGCGCAGTACTCGCCGTCCGCGGAGTCCTACGACATCGCGCTGATCACGCTGTCGAAGCCGATCTCGGGAGTGACGACCGTGTCCATCCCGACGTCGACCCAGTGGGCATCACTGACGTCGGCTGGATCCAAGGTGAAGTCCGCAGGCTGGGGCACGACATCGTCCGGTGGCAGCTCACCTGACGATTTCCTCGTAGCGGACCTCACGGTCATACCCGACTCGGTGTGCGGTAACTCGGGAGCCACTTACAAAGTCGGGTCCTTGACCTACCACGGACTGGGTAGCGGCTTTATCGCCTCGCAGATGCTGTGCGCGGGCGGCGCGACGTCGTCGGGCAAGCCCATCGACACCTGCCAGGGCGACTCCGGCGGCCCGCTCGTCTCGGGCACGACCCTCGTGGGCATCGTCAGTTGGGGCTACGGCTGCGCGGGCTATGACGAGGGCGAGCCCATCACCCTCACCCCCGGCGTCTATACGCGCCTGGGAACCTTCCTGCCCTGGCTGGCCGAACGCGGCATCAGTGCGAGCGATGCGAGCGTCCCGGGAGCACCAACGGGCCTTCGGGCAACCGCCGTCGACACGACGACAGCAACGTTGACCTGGACGGCACCTGCCAGCGATGGTGGCTCGGCGATCACGAAATACCGCGTGGAGCAGACTGTCGACAGCGGCCCTTGGCAGAGCCTCGGGGATACGTCCAGCGCGGCGGCTAGCGTCGACATCGTCGACATGACGCCAGGAGCGACGTACCAGTTCCGCGTCTCAGCTATCAACGCATCGGGCGTGGGAGCGGCATCGCAACCCAGTGCGCCGCTGACCATGCCGACATCTGTCCTCACCGCCCCGGGGCCGGTGGCCGGCTTCATCAAGGGTGCGTTCGTCAAGAAGGGGCGCAACTACCAGGTCGTCGTCGAGTGGGATCCGCCCGCCGACGACGGCGGTGCTGAGATCACCGGATACCTCTCGCGCGTGGGAGTGGGATCCAACTGGAGTTCGTGGGCCCCCCTCGATGAGCCGTCGACCTTCGTCACCGGGCTGCGCCCCGGCGTCAAGTACAAGTTGCAGGTGCAGGCGGTGAACTCCCAGGGGCCGGGCACCGTGGCCTCCTACAGCCTGAATCCGCCTCGCCGCTAGGGCCTGAATTCGGACATTCGCCGGGACTTCGCCCCCCGGGCACCGATAGCCTCACCGGGTCTGAGGGAGGGTCATGGGCGGGGTGTCCGACCGACTGCCGGCGATCTCGCGCCGCGGGTTCCTTGGCGGCCTGGCAGCGGGCGCTGTCGTCATCGCCATCCCCGGCACTGCCAAGGCCGTGGTCTACCCCGCCGCGGGCGGTGCGCCGCAGGCGATCGTGCTGCGTCGTCGCGAAGACATGCTTCGCCTGGTGGTCGATGCCAAGTCCCTGACATTCGATAAGGCGCGTGGCGCCATCACTGTCGACAGCGCCCAGGGTCAGCTTCGGGTGAGCTTCGGCCCGCAGGCTGTTACCGAACGCGCGGAGCCATACGGTCGAAGCGGCACGGCATTGCCCGTGCCGGCCCGGCTGTCAGGCAACAGCCACGTCACCTTCGTCGTGGACGAACAGGTCCCCCTCACGCTCGCGGGGCTGCTGGCCTGGAGCCAGCGCCAGTCCGCCATCCATCGGCTGGGTGCTGCAATGGACGGCGAGTCGGTCGTCGCCAGCAACTACGACAAGTCATTCGATGAGTGGGTCACCGTCGTCGAGATGCCGTGGTGGCTCGTGCTCTCACCGCACGCAAAGAGCTCCTGGACTGAGCAGCTCGCCGCAAAGACGCGAGGTGGCCGCACGGAGATCTTCCATGCACGACTGGCCACCACCCTCGGCGGCGAGCAGGTTGAAGACCCAGCCCTGAGCACTGTCCGAGGCATCTGGATCCGCGACTCCCGGGCGGGCGCGCTCCTGGAAGACCCCAACCTGGTCATTGTGCGCGGCCAGGTCGGTCACCCCTGGGACATGATCCCCACCCCGCGTGATCGCGCCGACATCGTGCGACTCACCACCCGCACCGGCGATGACCAGATAGGCGGCACCGCGCGCGCGGTCAAGGCTCGCGTCGCGCTATCGCCCCTGGGCGGCCATCTCGTCGCAGAGGGTGCCTGGAATGAGCCCGGCGTATCCAGCATGGTGGCGTGGCAGCAACGCACCTGGCAGGGGCGCGACAGCTACGCGAAGGTCGTGCGGGCGGGCTTCCTCTATCCGTGGGGCTTCAAGGCCTCGTACGTCGAAGAGGGCATTCGCGTCTTCGTCGTCGGAAGCGGTGGGACCGCCAGCGACGTAGCCGCGTTCTGGCAGAAGCGCGTCAGCATCATCGTCACCGAGCCCGACATCAACATCGGCGGCGCGCCCAACGGCACCGACGCTGGTCGCCGCGGTGCGATCTTCACCAACGTGCGCTGCCGCACGCAGCAGACCCCGCCGCTGGCCGATCCCAGTCTCGGGAACGTCAGGGGTTGGCCAGGCGGACTGAAGGTCTTCACACCTGAGGTCGAGGTCAACGGTGACGACGAGCCCTTCCTCTTCGAGCTCGTCGGCATCGACCAGGACGGCGTCGAGGTGCCCTTCCAGCAGCCGCTGCTCTTTGCCGAGCGAGGAGTGGGCGACGCCGACCCCAACATCACCGACGTCGACGCCCGCGGCAACCCCATTGGTGGACCTGCAGCGCTGCAGAACTACTACGACGGCCTGGCGAAGGGCTTCAAGGCGGCTGTGTTCAGCGGTGCGCCGGTCAGCTTTGCCCCGAGCACGGACGGCTCCGTCAGCGAGGTACGCCGGGCCCGACGTCGCGCACGCCTCGTCGCGCGCGCAGACGAAGGCTGGGGCGATGAGGATCTCGGCGTTGAGGGCGATGGCAAGAGTGTCTCGACGGTGCTCCCCGTCAACGACGTGGTGTTCAAGATCCGTAACACCGTGGACAACGCCGCCGGAGAAGCGATCGCCCTCGTCTCTGGCACCGCGGAGGAACTCCTGGGCGCGGCACTGCCCAATAGTTTCCCGCTCCTCGACGAGGCCCGCGTGGAGATCGAAGACGCCGCACGCGTGGCTGGCGAAACCATCGAGTCGATTGTCAACTACCCCGTGGAATACCTCGAGAAGGCCTTCGACGAGCAAGTCAACAAGGCCCAGGTCTTCCTTAAGCAGGCCAGGGACGAAGTGGACGCGATGGTCATGGATGCCAAGCGAGCCGGCGGCGTGCTGCTCGGCGAACTCGGCATCGGCGGCCTGAGTCGCACCCTCGGCCCGATCTACGGGGATGCGCAGGCCGTGCGCGACATGCTCGAAGACGGGCGAATGACCCCGGGCGAAGCGCTCAAGGCCATCGAATTGCTCGGGGGCGTCACCCTCGACCAGCTCATCCCCAACCCGTATCCGGCTGTCGACGACAACGGCAAGCCCTCAGAGCAGGCCCTCGTCCTGACGAGCCGGATGCTCGATGTCGGCCTCGACACCGAGCGCGTCCAGGTGACCATGGGTATGACCTGGCGGCCGGGCACCTTGACGACCATCCCCCTCATCGAAGCCGATCAGGCCAGCCTGACTCTCAAGCTTGTCTCCGAGGTACCCACCCTCGGCGGCTCGGCAACCTGGTCGGTGCGTGGTGAGATCGCCGACTTCACCGTCATCCTCGTGCCGATCGAAGGCATGGAGTTCGTGCGCGTCGAGGTCAACAAGATCATCTTCACGGCCGGCAGCGGTGCCACGCCCGGAGTCGACGTTGATGTGCGAGCCATCGACTTCGGTGGCCTGTTGCAACTGCTCAAGAAGCTGCAGGACTACCTGCCCTTCGGCGATGGCCTGGCCATCGATGTCGACACGCGGGGCATCAGCGCTGATCTCACCCTCGACGTGCCCGACATCGTCTTGGGCACCTTCACGCTCAGTGGTGTCGGCGTGAAGACGGGCCTGACGCTGCCCTTCGACGATCAACCCGTCCGCTTCCGCTTCGGAATGTCCGGCCTCGACGACCCCTTCTCGATGACGGTCATGGGCCTGGGTGGCGGCGGTTGGCTCCTCGACGACCTCGGCCTGGACGGCATCGAGCGACTCGATATCGCCGGCTTCTTCGAGGCCAAGGTGGCGGTGGACTTCGGTGTCGCAAGCGGCGGCGTTTCGATCAAGGCCGGGTTCCAGTTCAGCGTGGGTCCGCCCGAGCCCGATGCTCCGGACGCCTTGACTCTCACGGCCTTCGCCTCTGTCAACGGACACGTCGACGTGCTGGGCATCGCCTCCGCGTCGATGGACATCTACCTGGGTCTGTCCGTCATCATCCCGGCCTCCCTTCCCGGCGACGTCATGCTCCAGGGCCGGGCCGAGTGCACCATGCGTGTCTCCGTCGCCTTCTTCTCCAAGAGCGTGACCTTCCCGGTCGAGCGCAAGTTCAAGGGCGCACGGCTCAACGCCCCGGGCCGTTCCGCAGTGCGGCCGCGGGCAGACGATGACGAGGCTGCCGTCGTGTTCCGCGATGCGTGGTCGCAGGCCGAGTGGAACCAGTTCTGCGGAGCGTTCGCATGATGCTCGAGACGGTCGTCTTCACGGCCCTGCCCACGTCGCGCAACGGCAAGGAATTGCGCTTCAGCGTCCTGCTCTCGCCGCAACTGGGCGGCCAGGAGGGGAGCCCGCGACAGACGACCGTCGCGAAGTATCCGGACTTCGATAAGGGCGCGTGGCCACGCATCGTCGCTGCTATGGAATGGCAGCTGGCCCTGCGCTGGACCGCTGACGACCGAGATGAGCAGTTCTTCGATGCTCGCCGCGTCTCGCCTGATCCGGACCCTGCACTGTTTGCCCTGCTCTTCCCCTCTGACATGCCCGTCGACCCCTTCTCCTTCGATAACCCCGCCGATGCGCAGTTGCTGTCGTATCCGGCCGGCGTCGTCGCCGACGCGCTGGATCAGGTGCAGTTGACGCTCATGCGCGAGTCGGGTGAGTCGCGTCCCATCCAGGAATCCCTCGTCAGCACGAAGTCGGCTGCTGAGCGGGCCCCTCTCGACCCCTTCGCCATCACCCCGCAGCGACGGGTTGCATTGGATGCGGCCATCGACGCCCAACTCGTGCAATCCGGAGTGACGTCGGCGCCGAGTGGCGTCACCCCCGCGGACAGGCGAAGTGCGGTCCAGATGCTGCGTCGCATGCTCGCCCCCATGGCCACCGAGGCTCAGATGGCCCAGGCGCTCGACTGGCCCAGCCTCGACTTCCACGCCGCGGTGTCCCTGCTGGGCGCGCATCCCAATCTGCTGCGCAAGCTCGGACTCCTGGTCGACCTTGTCGCCAACGTCGATGGTCTGCGCCGGGACTCCGGCGACGTTCGGGTCTACCCGGGCACGTCCTGGCCTCCGCCTTACGACCCCGACAAGACTGGTGTTGACATCACCACGGCGTTCCCTCGCATCGTCACGACCCTCGGACCCAAGTACTTCCGGCCCAAGCCGCGCACGAGGCAGCTCTCGGGCGCTGGATTTGTGTCGATGGACGGCGTGCGCGCGATCACCAGCAACGTCGAGAGCGAGGCGATCGCTCACGAGTCACAGGCCGCTGGCCTGGTGCGCATGTTTGACGAGTCGCTGAAGTCCTTCGGTACGCCGGAGCGCACCGGCACTCCCGCGCGCCACTCAGGTGGCATCGAGCTCGTGCGCACCGATCACGCCAAGAACCTCAAGGAGCAGTGGAAGCGTCTGACGGCGCTGCGGGAGCGCCTGGTGCTCAGTGAGGACGTCGACCTCCAGGCGGAGGACCTTCTCGCGGGTCACCGGGTCGATGTGCGACGCAAGGGCTCGGCTACCTGGCGAAGCCTGCACCGGCGCCACGGGGTGGTGACGCCGTACAAGGCCCGCGAAGCGCAAAAGCCCGTCGACCTCGGAGATGACGAGGGTTGGGTGGAGATCGCCGGCACCTCATCGCTCGATGACATGGTCGATGGCGTCAGCCGGCGTATGCGCATCCGCGAGTCGCTCGGGATGTGGACCGGCTGGAGCCTGTCGCTGCCCGAGCCGGGACGGCACCTCAAGCCCGACAACGAGCC
>CAINGG010000306.1 GCA_903848435.1 uncultured Actinomycetes bacterium
CCCCTCGCGTCTCTCTCGACATCGCCGCTGCCGCCCCGGAGGCTCCCGTGCTCCTGGTGCTTGCCGGCGCGGCTGCCGTGCATGCGCCGGGACTTGGCTTCGCCCAGCGATCAGCACGTCGCGCGGTCGCCGGATATGCACTGGTCGACCCGGTGTTGCCGGCGGTCGGTGGCGACTGGCCCGACGCACCCGTCATCGTCATCCTCACCCCGTACGCCGACGCCGACACGCGATCGTCAGCACTGGGCGCACGCCTGCGCGGCTGGGAGGTCCTCGACGGGGATCCCGCACGCACCATCGACGAGATCGCCGCGCGGCCCTAGCGACTAGCGGCGCGCGCGCGACTGACCACCCGCACGACGCGACCCGATCGATCGCACGAGCGGGCGCGGCAGGTACTGCGCGACAAGTGACAGTGCCTTGTATTGGTTGCCCGCCACGCTGACCGGCTTGCCCTTGCGCACATCGCGCAGCGCCTGGTCGACGACATCCTGGACATCCAGCCACATCCACTCCGACACCGACTCCATCTCCATGCCGGCGCGTTGGTGAAACTCCGTGTGGGTGTAGCCGGGGCACACGGCGGTGACGTGTACGCCCGTGCCGGCCAGCTCGACTGCCAGGCTCTCGCTGAACACCGTCACCCACGCCTTGGCGGCGGAGTACGTGCCTCCGGTAATCCATCCCGCCACGCTGCTGACATTGAGCACCGCCCCGGTGCCGCGGGCCACCATGCCCGGCAGCGCGGCGCGGGTCAGGCGCATGGTCGCGGTCACCAGCACATCGAGCATGCGCTGCTCGACATCGAGGTCGCCGTCGGCGAACCGCTGCGGGGCGCCGAAGCCGGCGTTGTTGACCAAGATCTCCACGGGTCGACTCGGATCAGCGAGGCGCTCCTCGGCGATGGCCATGCCAGCGCGATCAGACAGGTCGGCAACCAGGATCTCGACGTTGACCCGATGCGCTCGCAGCTCCTCAGCCACCTGCTCCAACCGCTGCGGGTCGCGTGCGACGAGGCAGATGTCGTGACCGCGACTGGCCAGCGTGCGGGCGAACCCCAGGCCGATACCGGAAGTGCCGCCGGTAATCACTGCTGTTCCCATGACGCTCCCCACTGACCCGCCTACCGCGGATCGCGCTGATTTTCGCCTACCGTGACGCCATGCGTGCAGGGCGGGGGCTCACGGCAGCTGTGACAGCCGTCATGGTCCTCACCGCATCGGGCTCCGCACTCGCCGGGCCGATCTCGCCGCAGGTGGTCAACGGCCGCGATCCCGAGCCGGGCGAGGCGCGGGCTCTGGTGTCCGTTTCCGCCCCAGGGCTGTCCTGCGGCGGGACACTCGTCGACGCTGTGCACGTCGTCACAGCAGCGCACTGCGTCACGAACACCCAGGGCACCCCGGTGGCTGCCGACTTGGTGCGCGTGGGCTGGTCGAGTACGACGTCTCGCGCCGTGCCCACCCTGCCCGTCGTACGCGCGGCCGTGCACCCGGACTACGACCCCGCCACGTTCGCCTTCGACATCGCGGTGCTCGAGCTGGCCACCGCGATCCCCGGTGCGACCCCGATGCTCGTCGCCAGTACAGGACGCTCGGCCATTGCCCTCGCCGCCGGTGCCATGGTCCGTGCCGCAGGATTCGGGCGTACGAGCGTCGACGGGCCGCTGAGCAACCGCACGCTGATCGCCGACCTGACGGTCCTGCCCGACAACGTGTGCTCACGCGAGCGCGTGCCCTACCGCATCGGCACGATCGACTTCTACGGATACGGCAAGGAATTCAGCGCTGCCAGCGCCGTGTGCGCAATCGGAGTCGTGCCCGACACCTCCCTGATCATTGACACCTGCCAGGGCGATTCAGGTGGTCCGCTCTTTGCCGGTGCCGGAGTGAGCGCACGCCTGGTCGGGGTGGTGAGCATCGGCGATGGATGCGCCGGTTTCATCCGACCAGGGGAGGAGATGCCCAAGAAGCGGCCCGGCATCTACGCGAAGACATCCGCAGCATTGGCCTGGCTCGCCGCCGAAGGTGTCGACATGAGCGACGCGGCGCTGGCGCCGCCGGTCATCACATCAGCGACCGCGGAGGCCGGTGCGATCAGCGTCAGCGTCACTCCGGGGAGCAGCACCCGACTGGATACGGTCACCGTCAGCGTGACCAATCTCGCGACCTCGACCATCGACGGCACCTGCCTGGCCGCCATGGTCACGGGTGCGGGAACGTGCCGAGTAGCGGGGCTCACCGGCGGCACGACGTACTCCGTGACGGCCGTGGCGAACGCCGGTGACCTCATCTCCGCCCCCTCGCTGCCGGTGACGCTCACGCTCGCAGGCAAGCCGGCCACACCCCGGATCCGCGAGGTCTACAGCCTGGGCGGCGGGCGCGTGCAGTTCATCGTCGTCGCAGGATCTAGCCGTGCCGCACCGGTCGATCCCACGACGGTGGCCTGCGCGCCGCGTGGGCCGGCGAAGTCCGACATCGCATCCGTGTCCGGCGGCCTGGTCAATGGCAGGGTGGAACTTCAACTGTCGCAGGGCTACCGCTACACGTGCCGGGCCATCAGCACCAACGCACTGGGCACCTCGCGCTCGCGTCCCCAGTCGCTCAACCTGTAGTGCTCAAAGTTGCCTGGGAGTAGCGTTCCCAGGACGCACCGTCGCATCGGCGGGTCGTAGCGTTGCCCCGTGGTTACCCGACGTCTTGGCGCCATCGTCTCCCTCGGTGCCGTCCTTGCCGCAGCCCTAGGTGCCCTCCAGGTGCCGGCTTCCGCGACGGCGGCCCCCGTCAAGCCCGACGTGGTCAACGGCGTCGAGGGGCCCTCCCCCGACTTCGGCTTCCTCGTGGCGCTGGGGGATCGGGTCTACTACGAGGACTACGGCATGGACAAGGCGCAGTTCTGCGGTGGTTCGCTGGTCACCTCTGCCCTCGTGATCACCGCAGCCCACTGCGTATCCGATGCGCGAGCAGCCGATCTCGTGGTCGGCACGGCCGATATTGATGGCGACCTGTCTGGGGCCGACATGCGGATCAGCTACGTCTCCGCCATCAAGGTTCACCCCAACTACGACACCAGGTCTCAGGAGAACGACGTCGCCGTCCTTACGCTGACCACCCCTCTGCGGGGCGTGCCGACCGTCCAGCCCGTGACCGCACAGGAGGCGGCCACCCTCACTGCCGCACGGGCACCCGTGAGCGTTGCCGGCTGGGGAGCCACCAACGAGAGCAAACCGTGGCGCTTTCCCGAGATCTACCGCATCGGCGATCTCGTGGTGTTCCCCGACTCCGCGTGCGGCGGCGGGCAGCCGTTCACACTCGACGGCGTTCGCTTCAGTGGCTACGGCCCCAACGAGGTCAACTCACGCGTCATGCTGTGCGCCGAGGGAGTGATCGACGGCCAGATTGTGGACAGTTGCGTCGGTGACTCCGGTGGCCCGCTCATCGGCGGCCTGGGCACTGACCGCAGGCTCGTCGGCATCGTGAGCTGGGGGCTCGAGCAGTGCGCGACGCGCGCGGGCGCCGGCGTGTACTCCCGCGTGGCCGCCTTCACCACCTTCCTGAAGTCCGCCGGCGTGCCCTTCGCCCCGGCACCGGACCTGGGGCCACAGCCGCCCACGGTCGACCGGGTCACGTCGACGCCGACCTCGCTGACGGTCACGGTGTCGGCTGCTGCCACCGGCACCACCCCCGACAGTTACTCGGTGTCGGCCGTCGACGATGCCGGCATGGTCTCCAGCTGCACGATCGAGGCACCCACAGGAGGCACCGGTCGCTGCACCATCACCGGACTACTGGCCGCCCAGGATTACACCGTCACTGCCATCGCCATCGCGGGCGATCTGGTGTCTGCACCGTCGAAGGCGATCGTCGTCCAGCCCGTTGGTCTGCCGAGCACGCCACGCATCACCTATGCGAAGGCCCAGCGGGGTGGCTTCGCCGGGTTCATCGTCGACAACCTGCACGGCAATGGCTCCCCGTTGACCGAGCGAGTACTCCGCTGCACTTCGCGCGGCGAGACGACCCGGCGCGCGCCCATCGAGTCCCAGGGCCTCGCCCTGATCAGTCGCCTCTCCCCAGGCGCGAAGTACCGCTGCGAGGCGATCGTCGCCAATGACTACGGCCGGGCCACATCCCGGGCGGTCACCCTCGTCGCGAAGTAGCCGCGCTTCCCTCACCCCCGGGTCTACGCTGCCGCCATGCGCGCAGCCGTGTACGAGCAGCGGGGGTCCTCCGATGTGCTGGAGGTCAAGGAGATCCCCACGCCCGGTCCCGGAGTCGGCGAAGTACGCGTGCGACTGCATGTGGCTGCCGTCAATCCCACCGACTGGAAGGCGCGCAAGTCAGGGGGCGCGCTCGACGCGGGCTTCCAGATTCCTGGCCAGGACGGAGCCGGCGTCATCGAAGCGGTGGGACCCGGCGTAGACCTGAGTCGCATCGGCGAGCGCGCATGGGTTTATCACGCGGCATACGAACGGCCTTACGGCACGGCCGCGCAATTCACCGTGGTGCCGGCACGACAGGCCGTTCCCATCCCCGAAGGCGTGGGCTTCGACCAGGCAGCAGCGCTCGGTATCCCCTACATCACGGCCTACGGCTGTCTCTTTTCGGACGGGCCGATCGACGGCCAGACGGTCCTGGTGCACGGCGGCGCCGGGGCGGTCGGCCACGCCGCGATCCAGCTTGCCCGCCGCGCAGGTGCGCACGTCATCACGACGGTGAGCAGCAAGGCCAAGGCGGCCATCGCCGCCACGGCCGGGGCTCACGTGGTCGTGGACTACACGCAGAAGAGCGCGCTTGAGCGCATAGCGGCCGCTGCACGTGCCGGCGTCGACCGCATCATCGAAGTCGATCTCACGCACAATCTCGATCTCGATCGCGCGGTGATCGTGCCGCATGGCGTGATCGTGACCTACGCGGCCGATGCCGAGGACCCGGCGATTCCGGTTCGCGCGCTGATGAACGGCAACATCACGTTGCGCTTCGTCATGGTCTACGGGTTCACGCCCGCGATGATCGCCGCGGCGATCGACGAGATCACGCGCAGCCTCGCCGACGGCGACCTGAATCCGCTACCGGTGATCCGATTCAGCCTCGACCAGATCGCGGCCGCGCACGATGCCGTGGAAAAGCGCTCCACGGGCAAGGTCCTGATCGACCTGCCCTAGCGACCCTCGCGATCCAGATCCGCGAGTAGGTCGACGCGGCGCTCATGACGACCGCCATCGAACGGCGTGGAGACGAAGACCTGCAGGGCCTGCTGCGCCTCGGCGACCGCCGTCACTCGGCCGCCGAAACAGGCGACATTGGCGTTGTTGTGCCGCCTGGTCAGCTCGGCATCCTCCGCCGTGCGGATGACGCCCGCGCGTACGCCGGGGATCTTGTTGGCGGCCATGCAGATGCCCTCGCCGCTACCGCAGACGGCGACGCCCAACTCGACATCCCCGGACGCAACCTCTCGCCCCACTGCCGCACCGAATACGGGGTAGTCACAGCTGTCGAGAGTGTCGGTACCGACGTCGACAACCTCATGACCCTGCTCATGCAGCCAGTCGCGCAGTGCTGACTTGAGTTCGAATCCCGCGTGGTCGCTGCCGATCGCGATCCTCATGCTTCGCCTCTCCCCTCGACCCCTGCTAGCCATCGCGCCTGCCGCTCGGTGATGAGCGCGTCGGCGTTCGGGGTCACGATCGCATCCTCGCGCACCCCTGCGGGCGGAATCGACCGACCGGCGGCCATGCCGGCGAGGCGCGCTGCGCCCACCACGGTCGCATCGCCGACCTCGGCAGGCTGCAGCGCCGCATCGAGGGCCGTCGCGAGCAGTCGCACGTACGCCGGATCGCGGCTGCCGCCACCGAGAAGCGTCACGGGCTCGGCTGGTGCTGCGCCGGACTCACACACCGCGGCATAGGCAGCCGAGACGGCGTAGGCCATGCCCTCGAGCACGGAGCGCAGCATCGCCTCGCGCGAGGTGCCCAGCGACAGTCCGCTCCAACCCGCGCGCAGGGTGGGATCGAGATAGGGGCTGCGCTCGCCGGCAACGAACGGCCAGAAGAGCGGATCCCCGGGCTCGATCCCGTGGGCCAGCGCGCGCTGCGCCTCAGCTGTGTCGGCGCCCAGCCAGGCAATGGCGCGCTCCAGCGCCAGGCCCCCGCTCTGCACCGCACCGAGTCGGTACCACGCCTCGCCGATGTCGCCGGTGGTCGCGAAGGTGTGCGTTCGCAGGGTTTCGTCGGGGCGTGGTGAATCCAGCACGCTGCTGATCTGCGCACCGGTACCGAGCGCGATGGCGCCGCGCCCTGATGGAAGGCCGAGGCCGCGGACCCCGCAGGCGGCGTCCGCCCCGCCCACCGCCACCGGAAGGCCGGCGAGCGCACCCCCGAGGCTGCCGATTTCACCCCCGACGGCACTCGACGAGGCGACGGGTGCGAGGAGATCCGGGCGTACTCGTGCCGCCGCCATCGCGGCCTCGCTCCATCGACCATCCACGATGTCGTAGAGAAGCGTGCCGCTGGCGTCGGAGGGATCAGTCGCAGCATTGCCGGTGAGCACGAGTCGCAGCCAGTCCTTCGGCTGCAGTGCCCAACGCGCATCCGCAAGCACCGAGGGCTCATGGTCGGCGAGCCACGCGAGGGTTGGGCCGGCAAACCCAGGGAACGCCGCTGATCCCAGTCGCGCTAGTTCGCCGGGCCCGAGTTCGGCTGATATTCGCGCGGCCTGCTCCGCGCTGCGACCATCGGCCCACGTGATAGCCGGTCGCAACGGTGCACCATCGCCGGTGCAGGCCACGACGCCGTGCATCTGACCGCTGAGACCCACCGCGTCTGGCTCGTCATCGAGTCCGCCCATCACCTCATTGGCGGCATCGACGGTTGCGGCAAGCCACTCGGCCGGATCGCTCTCGGCCCATCCCGGGTGCGGTGAGGTCACGGCGTAGGGACGTGTCGCCGTGGCGATCACCCGTCCCTCGTCGTTCACGGCCGCGACCTTGACCGACTGGGTGCCCAGATCGATGCCGACGACTGCCACGGGCACATCCTGCCGCGCTAGCCTTCGCAGGTGTCCACGGTGGTCTGCATCGGCAGCCTCAACGTCGATCTGGTCTTCCAGGTCGATCGCATGCCCGTCTCCGGCGAGAGCGTCACCGGGCGCGGCCTTGAGCGGCATCTGGGCGGCAAGGGACTCAACCAGGCGCTGGCCGCCGCACGTGCTGGCAGCGCCGTCGCGTTGGTCGGCGCCGTCGGAGACGATGACGGCGGCACGTGGATGCTGGGCGAACTTGCCGCGGCAGGGGTAGACTCCAGCGGCGTTGCACGGGTCGGCGGACCGAGCGGCACAGCGCTCATCGAAGTCGATGCGACCGGCGCCAATCGCATCGTGGTCATCCCGGGGGCCAACGACTCGGTCACCGCCGACTTCGCGCAGGAGCAGGTACGCCGTCTCGCTCCGGCCGCGGTGGCACTGGCACCGCTCGAGGTGCCCCCGGCGGCCATCCTCAGTGCGATGCGCGCTGCCAAGGCCGCCGGAATGACGACGATCCTCAATCCCGCGCCGGTCCCAGCCGAAGGCATACCCGACGGACTACTTGAGATCTGCGACATCGTGATCCCCAACGAGCACGAGGCCACCAGCATCACCGGGATCGACGTCGTCGACGTCGACACCGCCATCACAGCGGGCCGTGCACTCATGGATGCCGGCGCCGGCAGTGCCATCGTCACGCTCGGTGCGCGCGGTGCGGCCTGGGTCACTCGCGAGGGCTCCGGTCACGTGCCCACCTACGCCGTGAAGGCGATCGACACCGTCGCCGCAGGCGATGCCTTCTGCGGGAATCTCGCGGCTGCGCTCGCCGATGGCGTCGACTGGGCTCACGCGCTGCAACGAGCCTGCGCGGGCGGAGCACTGGCGACGACGGTGGCCGGTGCCTCCCCGTCGCTGCCACGGCTGTCCGAAGTCAACGCCCTCATTGCGACCGGGGAGGTCACGTGATCGTCCATCCGCAACTCGCCGATCTGCTGGCGCGCTTCCGCCACGCCAATGCCATCGCGATCCTCGATGCGCCATTCCCGTCGTACCCCGACGTCGAGACCGTCGAGCTCATACTCACCCGGGGCATCCCGACGATTCCACAGGTCCTTGATGTCATCCTCGCCGAGCACGAGGTGAGCAGTGCCGTCATGGCCAAGGAGTTTCAGCAGGCGGTTGACGCGTCTACGCAGAGCGACTACCTGTCACACCTTGGCGAACTGCCGATCGAGTGGATCGACCATGTTGACTTCAAGAAGTTGGTGGGCACCTGCCTCGGCATCGTGCACACCGGCGATCCGGTGCCCTACAGCAACGTCATCCTGCGCTGGGGCTGACCTAGGGTGTGCGCATGACGCGTCGCGGCCTCGTCCCCCGCATGGAGCCGCATGCGACGTCGATCTTCGGTGAGATGTCGGCGCTCGCCCTGCAGGTGGGTGCGATCAACCTCGGCCAGGGATTCCCCGACACCGACGGTCCCGAGGAGATCAAGCAGGTCGCGATGGCGGCCATCGAGGCTGGCCTCGGCAACCAGTACCCGCCCGTGCACGGACTGCCCGACCTGCGCCAAGCCATCGCCGAGCACCAGATGCGCTTCTACGGCCTCGATGTCGACCCGCAGACCCAGGTCGTGGTGACCACCGGAGCCAGCGAGGCCATCCAGTCCGCGTTGCTCGCGCTCGTGGACCGCGGCGATGAGGTCATCGTCTTCGAACCCTGGTTCGACATCTACGGCGTCGGCATCGATCTCGCCCACGGTCGGCGCGTCTCAGTGCCGATGCGCCCACCCACATTCCGACCCGATATCGACGCCCTGCGCGCCGCGATCAC
>CAINGG010000307.1 GCA_903848435.1 uncultured Actinomycetes bacterium
ACGGTGAGAACGATGCCGATGACCGCGACTGCTCCGCCTGTCCAGGCCACCATTCGGGGCCGCCGCCGAGACACCAGAATGGCGACGACGAAGAGGAGGACGACGGCCCAGATGAGCCAGGAGGCGATCGGAGAGGTGAACGAATAGATGGTGCGGATCTGGGCCAACTGGGGGGCCTCGAGAAGCACGATGTATTGATCCTGGACGGGGATGTTGATGTTGGCCGCGGCCCCGAAGCCCTTCTCGACCAGGCCTGCCTTGACCTCGTCGATGACGGCGCTGATGTCGAGCACCACTTCGTCGCCTTGAAGTGAGACGGGGCCCTCATCGCGGCCCTCGAGGATGGCCATCAGGCCCTTCTGAGCGGCGGTATTGGCGATGCTCCACAGTTCCTTGAACTGGTCCGAGCGCACCAATCGATCGACGACCTGCGCGATGAGCGAGTCGATGGCCCCGGAGATCACCGGCACGAGTGCCTGGAGAGCGGGAGCCTTCTCGATGAGTCCACCGAAGATCTGCTGGATGAGAGCCTCGGGATCGATCTGTTCTTGGATCTTGGTGGTGATCGTCGTCGCGAGTGCGTCCTGCACCTGCTCGTCATAGGCGAGCGGCTCGACCGTGGCGAGGTAGGCCTCAGTGTTGGTGACCGTGCGGTGGCCCCAATAGGCGACGATGCCCACCGGCAGGAGGCCGAGGGCCAGGATGAAGACGAGGGTGGCGGCAATCGAGCGCGCGCGCCCGGAATGCTGGGCGGGGGCCTCGGGCTGGGGCTGCGTCGATGTATCGGTCACGGGCTGAGCGTAGCCATCTTGAGGTCTCTGGTCACCGTGGAATCACCATCAGGCTCTGCTGCGGGAGTACCACAGGGCGTTGAGGGCGAGGAGTACGCCGATGCCGATGAAGACGGCTGGCGCGACGCCGGATGCCGGCGCGGTGAAGGCGACGATCGTGATCCCCAGCACGAGGGCGAGATTGACGGCGATATCGAAGATCGAGAAGACGCGCCCGAGGTAGTCGTCATCGATCTCCCGCTGGACGAGGGTGTCGGCAGCGACCTTGGCCGCCTGATTGGCGAAGCCGAGGGAGACCCCGGCAATCATCAGCGCGGCCATGCTCCTGCTGTAGGCGCCGACCATCATCCCGATGGTGACGAGGGGAGCAGCTTGCCCGGCGGCGATGACCGTCCAGCGCACGAAGCCCATCCGTCGGGTCATGCTCGGCGTGACGATGGCGCCGATGAGCGCGCCGGCTGCGGCGGCGGCGGTGACGAGCGCGAACTCGGTGAGCGCTGAGTCCGGGTCGATGGATGGATTGAGAGTGTTGCGGATGAGAAGCAGGGCCAGCACCGTGAGGCCGCCGAGTGCGATGCGCTGGATCGAGACGATGAGCACCGCGCGACCAGCGATGGGGTAACGCGCGAGTTGCACGAACCCCTCGCCCAGGCCGCGCAGCACCCCGGAGAGTGAGTTGCGGATGGTGTCTTCATCGGGTCCGAGGGCGTCCTTGCCCAGTCGGCTCGCGAGGAGACCGGCGACGACGTACGACGAGATTGCGCAGGCGAGGACGAAGACGCTCCCGTAGTCGCCCCCTCCCGCGGCGGCGCGGATGGCGACGCCCAGGACGCCACCGACCGCGGCGAAGATCGTGCCCGTCGTGGGGGTCAGCGCGTTGGCGGTGACGAGGAGCGGTCCGGCCACGACGTGCGGCAGCGACGCGGAGAGTCCGGCGAGCACGAAGCGGCCGACGCCGAGCACGACAAGGACGGCAACTCCGAGGGAGAGGCCGTCGTGCTTGTTCCAGACGAGGGCGGCCACGCCGACCACCAGCACGGCACGCAGGAGGTTGGCATAGACGAGCACCTGCCGCCGCCGCCACTCATCGAGGAAGACGCCGGCGAAGGGGCCGACGAAGGAGTAGGGCAGGAAGAGGATGGCAAAGGCCGCGGCTACGGACGCGGCGTTGGGTTGACGCTCCGGAGAGAAGAGGACGAAGGTCGCGAGCGCCGACTGCAGCAGTCCATCGGCGAACTGCCCGAAGATGCGGACCGAGAAGACGTAGCGGAAATCGCGAACGGCCAGGACCGCACGCAGGTTCCCGTGGGCCGCCACGGGCTCACGCTACCCGTTGGGCTTGGTGGTGAGCCGGCGTGCGGATGTCCTACGCCTCGTGGAAATCGTCGGGGTTGGGCCCGGTGCGTCGCCCGGACTCGAGCGTCGCGATGGCCGCCATGTCCGCATCGTCGAGCTGGAAGTCGAAGACGTCGATGTTTTGCTCGATGCGTGAGGGCGTGACCGACTTGGGCAGCACGATGCAGCCCAGCTGCAGGCTCCAGCGCACCATGACCTGCGCGGTGGACTTGCCATGCTTCGCGGCGACCGCGGCGATGACGGGATCGTCGATCAACTGGCCGGAGCCGAGCGGACTCCACGCCTCGGTCTTGGTGCCCAGGCGCGCGTCGACATCGCGCAGGTGGGTCTGCGGCAGCCAGGGATGCAGCTCGATCTGGTTGATGGCCGGGATGACTCCGGTCTCGTCGACGATCCGGCGCAGGTGCGCCTCGTGGAAGTTCGAGACGCCGATCGAGCGCGCGCGGCCTTCCTCGCGCAGACGGATGAGCGCTCGCCACGAGTCCAGGTAGAGGTCGTTCTTGGGAGTGGGCCAGTGGATGAGGTAGAGGTCGACTTCCTCGATGCCCAGCAGGCCGACGCTCCTGTCGAAGGCGCGCAGCGTCTGGTCGTAGCCCTGATCGTTGTTCCAGACCTTGGTGGTGACGAAGATGTCATCGCGGTCGAGCCCGCAGCGACTCAGCGCCTCGCCCACGCCGCGCTCGTTGTCGTAGATGCGGGCCGTGTCGATGTGGCGATAGCCCACCTCGAGGGCCTTGAGCGTCGCGTCGACCACGACGTCGTCGGGCACCTGCCAGACACCGAATCCGATGACGGGGATGGAGCGTCCGTCGTTCATCTGCACGAGCGGGGCGAAGGTCATGGCGTCTCCCTCTGTAGGACCGGGCAAGTCTCGCAGGAGTCGCTGACGCCCACCACCCCGCCTACAGTGAGGCGGTGCCTGACCAGCTTGCTGACCGTCCGCTGACGCAGCCGCACCCCTCGAGGCTGCCGGCGACGCATCCGGCGTACGAAGAGATCCTGGCCAGGCATGCCGCGGCGATGGAGTCCGGTGAGTCGGGTTACGCCGATCCGGTGACGGGTTTCTTCGTGATGACAGCCGGCCAACATGCTGATCGCGGGACCTGCTGCGGCAATGGGTGCCGCCACTGCCCCTACGTCGCCTGATCGTGAAGATCTTGCCGCCGGAACGCGCGTCTTCCCCTCTCGTCGCCTAGGGTGACCGCATGGCAACGCCCCGGTCGTCGTCGGCGCGCGGTTCGCGCGTCGTCGGTCAGTCCGGGC